>NZ_SHOE01000029.1:0-51720 GCF_012275705.1 Vibrio chemaguriensis | reverse complement strand
ACATACATTTAAAGATATTTCAAAAAACTTATTAAGAAAAACATGAATTCACAACAATAAATATCAAAATTATTAATAACAAAAACACCACTAATACAACAATGAATTAAGGTAGTTTGAAGATTAAAATGCCCATTTCATTTTCGTATATAACATTTTAACTACTAGTATTATATGTAGTGAAATAAGATAAATTTATTCACTCAACATATCCAATCGATTCAGGTTTACTGGAAAAAGCTATACGTTACAACGGAGTGAAATATGGCAAATAGGGATGGAAGAATTCCACTCAACGTATTACGACTCAAAGAACTGAGAAAGAAATTAGGACTGAGCCAAGAAAGACTGGCGGAAGAATGCTTTCAACAGGGTTTTGTCGTATCTATTGCTTCCATAAAGCGAGCAGAGTCTGGGGCGAATGTGCTGTATCGTACCGCATCCAATCTCGCGGAATACTTTTCTGTCCCCGTAGAGGACCTCTTAATAGATCGCGCCTCAGAACCATTACTTACAAATGTGTCTTCATCACCACCATATTTTTTTATTTTTGCAATCGAAGCAAAGTGTGATTTGACCGTAAAGACTCTGCAAACATTACTTTTCAGCCAAAACACTACACCCATAATACAAAACCGGACGTTTGTTCTTACTTGGTCTATACAGGAATCGGACGAATATGTTTTTGAACGAATTCGACAACTAGCCCTTCAATTACAGGTTGCTCTTTCGGCTTCGATTCGGTCTTTTATCAATGTGAAATACAAGCATCGAGTCACTGAGCTATCGGAACATCCGAATGCGATAACCCCAATCAATGAAATCCTAGTTAAAATCCCTTGGGGAGAAATAGCTGCTTGCCCTTGCTTTATCTCGTCCAATTGTGCCAGGCCAATAAAACCGTTTCTAACAGGAGAGCCAGACTTCAACAACTGGCATCTTGTATCCTTACACCAAAACCATACTGACTGTTTTGTAGGGCGTAAACTTGAACTAGAAACATTAAATAGCGGAATCAAGCGATGGCAAAAACAAGAAGCAGGCCAAACGTATTGTATTACTGGTACCGCAGGGATAGGAAAGACCAGCCTACTCAACCAGGTCATTGCGTCTTTGAATCGATCTTCGTGTTTAACCACAGAGATTCAAATCCTGAATCATGGTAGTGCTGATCTCTTGTCCCCTCAAAATATATTCACTCGGGCAATTTGTTCATTTACTCGTGAAGATACCGATGATTCTATTCGTCAGCAAACTGTCGAGTCATCAATTCCCTCTTCTTTCCACCTCTGCCTTTATTGGTTAATGGGGGTAGCACTCAACGAATCAGAAAAGCAGTTGCTGAACTTAATGGAGTTCCAAACGCTGAAACAAACGATAGAGCAATCTATCCCTTTCTTAATTCAACAACGGGAGACCAGCAAACCGCATTTGATTATTGTTGAAGATGTCCATTGGGCCGACGAAGTAATGTTGGCATTTCTTGAGACACTGCTACCTCATATCACAAAAACCAATACTTTACTCTTTCTGACGTTTAGGCAGCAAAAACGACTTAGTTCCAAACAATCTTGGTTTGCCAACGTGAATCTAATCGAACTTAGGGAGTTATCATCTGAAGAGTCTTACGAGTTAGCTTGCTCAATCACATGCCAACAGAATAAACATATCAATGACTGTATAAAGCTTGCGAAAGGCCATCCTCTATACTTGCGCCAAACACTGCTTTGCTCTCAGTTTGATAAAGACGTTCCGGAGTCATTGGAACATTTAGTTTCGATACAATTAGCTCAACTTCCAGACCAAGATCGCCAAGCACTCTGTACTGCCTCTGTGTTGGGGCAGTGCTTTCAACTGGAGCAACTGCGTGAAATCACTCGAATTCCCGGCTACGTACCAGATAAGTTAGTCGACGCTGGCTTAGTAAAACTCAATGGCGATCAATACCTTTTCCATCATGATTTGATTTGTAATGCTGTTTTCCGTCAAATAGACAAGTCACAGTGTTCAAAAATACACATGGCCTGTGCAAAATGGTATGAGAACCGAGATCGATTCTTATATGCCGTCCATATTAATCATGCCAAGGTCGAAGGTGTATTTACTGTTCTTGAACAGACCGCCAAACATTACCTGAGTAATTATCAGTTTGAAAAAGCACTGACTCTTATTGAGTACGCTATTAAAGAGTCACCTAAAGAACAGATGGCTTATGCACTAAATATGAAAGGAAACTGCCTGTATTCGATGGGACGCATCAAAGAGAGTATTGAAGTTCTTGAGCAAGCGATTCATCACACAGAAAATGATGCTGAACGTGTTCAATACTATTTAGACCTCATTAGCCCCTATCGCTTAACCGACAACTTTGTACAAGCGATGTCGATTTTAGACCAAGCCCAAGCCCTGTGTGAAAAGCTGACGTTAAATAAATCTTTGTGTGAAATTCATTCGATGAGAGGTAATATGCTGTTCCCTACTGGGCAGCTAGACGAATGTGAGAAAGAACATTTACTTGCATTAGATTACAGTCAACGAGCAAACTGTTTTCGCGCGAAAGCGAAATCGCTTGGCGGCCTCGGTGATTGTGCCTACGCACAAGGAAAAATGGCTCGCTCATACGAGCACTTAACCGAGTGTTTGCAACTGTGTGAAGAGCATCAGTTGCTTTCGATTGAAACTGCCAATCGCTACATGCTGGCAACAGTGATGATCTATCAACTGCAATCTGACGAAGCACTAAAACAGGCTCAGCATGCCTCGAATCTTGCTTATCTCACGGCAAACCGCCGAGCAGAAATTGTTTCCAGGCTTACGGCAGCATGGATCTTTCTCGACCGTAATGTATTGGTGCAAGCTGAAAACGAAATCTCGACCGCTCTGCAACTTTCAAAACAGCTTAATGCTCATCGATTTGTCGCTTTTCTTTTGGAGTCCAGTGCAAGATTGCACTGGTATCAGGGAAAAGAGGAGAAAGCCCTTTCGGACATCGACACGGCTCTAGAGCTTGTTCATATCAATAAGCTACACAATTTTATTGGTCCTTGGCTCGTATCTACCAAGGCACTTATTTGTGGCGATGAATCAACGGCCCTCTCCGCTTTGCGCACTGGTGAGGCTTGGCTAGAATCTACCTGTGTTGGTCATAACTATTTACGCTTTTACCAACAAGGAATCCAAGTAGCGTGGCAGTATAAGCAGCCTACGCTACTTCGAAAATATCGCGATAAGCTTGCTAACTTCACCCGAGAAGATCCGCATCCATGGGGTGATTTTTATATTGAACAAGCGAATCTGATGCTTGCCTTACTCGACCAGTCCAGCTCCGTCTCTGAGTTGTTAAACTTCAATCAGGCCGCGCGTAAGCATCAACTGAACCAGGCTCAAATAAGTGTTGATGAGCTCGACCATTGGCTCTTCACATCTACTCAACCATGAAATATTCAATAAACGAAGAAAGTCGACTAATTGCACCGTCAAATCATCTTGTTTGCTCGATTTACCTCGTCAAACACAGATATTCGAAACCATCGAATATCTGTGTTTTGGCACAGTGTCACCGCTGATTAGATTTATGCTGGCGCATGATCACTTTGCTCCACCTTAAAGTTTTCGATGCTAGGAACATGCTCACGTAAAAGTAGAGTAACGCGTTGATTTGCTACTTCAACCCATTTACCTGAACTATTTTTATATCGATAGAATGCCACGCCTGACTTCCAATCATCATTAAGTAGGATGTTGAGCGTTACGTTGTGAAGATCTGCTCCTAGAGGAGCAATGCCTAGGTAAGGCTGGTAGCCCTGCAACGTCACCATGATATGACAATCACGCATCGTGCATTGATAGTTGAAACTGCCATTGAGATCAGACACCACATTTAACGGTGGGTTAATGGCCTGAAAGATATGTCCTTTACCCACTATTGATTTGTCTTCGCTGGCCACGAGTAGATTAACATCGAAGTTCACTCCTCCAGGTAAGCCGTTACCAATTTGATAATGAGCAGTAAAAATTGCTTGTGATTCTTTTGATTCCATTTTCATTGTGTTCTCCAACTGAATTTATTGTCGTCAGTGACCCATTCAATGTAGATAACACGTCATTCAAGTTCAGTATCACTTTAGGCTCAGATCTACTTGACTACATAAATTATCTACGGTCACGCAGATGCCGCTCGTTCTTTTCATCAACCAGATATTATTGCTCTCTCGCTGATGCTTTTGGCGATTTGTACAGAACAACTGATACCAAACTGATATGGCGAACATATGCGTGCGAGTTAATATTTAAACAACTATTCAATACATAAGCCAAATGGAAAAAATAATGGAACAAGAATGGATGCAGGGAACTAAAGAAAACCAAGTGGTAGAACAGCACCCTAACCCTCAAATACAACGCCTCGCTGTACTTAACGCGTACTCAATCTCAATCAATAATGCCAAACTGTTTATTCAGAAAATGGATAAATGCGGTTTTCCTAAAGAGCGACTACTGACACCTCTTGAAAACACGGTTTCACCGGTTCCCGGTTTGAACCAATATCAAGTCGAGTCACTCATCTTCAATACTCGCTATCAACACCAACCCTTTGTCATTGTCATGTGCGAAAGTACGCAAGAAGTTCAGCAAGCCTATCTAACAGCAACTCGATTCAGTCTCCCGATTCGTGTTCGCTCAGGAGGGCATGATCACGCAGGTGAATGCAGTGGTGACAACGTCATTTTGATTGACGTGAGCAGAATTAAGACCTTCCAATTGTGTGAAAATATTGCCACCATTGGTGCTGGCTATCGCTTCTATCAACTGACACCAAAACTTGCAGAGCATGATCGAATGATTGCACATGGAACCTGTGCCACAGTTGGGTTGACTGGCTATATTCAAGGCGGAGGATGGGGCCCTTGGACGCGAAAATACGGCATGTGTTGTGAGCACCTAGTGAGTGCAACCGTGGTATTGGGTGATGGTACGATCACAGAAGTCTCAGCAGAGTCCAACCCTCACCTATTTTGGGCACTAAGAGGCGGCGGAGGCATGAGTTATGGCATTGTTACCGAGCTACGCGTAAAAACATTCCCTTTACCCAAAGAGATCCACCGCTTCGAGCTTCAGTGGAACCTCTATCCAAAAATCAACGGTATGCTTCAGCCAATACCAACGCACCCTACCATAGATGTGCTAAAAAATTGGGAGCAGGCTATAAAAAGCCTTGATACGCCTAAACTTCTTGGCACCAACTTGCAAATTGATGCTCTGCCTGAATCATCTAACCACTGTGATCTCGAAACCATCAGCCATCACTGCACCATGTATGGCTACTGGGAAGGAACAGAACAAGATCTTCACCAATTTATAGCCGTTCAATTTGGCGCTTGCTTCCCTGATTTAGTTCAAGTCTATGAAGCACATGGCACTGACTTTGACGGGAAGAAATACGATCACTCCCTGATGAGCACATGGGGGCGCGATTCTTTGTGTCAAAGCGGTTCTCCTTTCCCTCCCGATTATGACGCCCCAGCACCTCACAAAATCACTTCGCGATTGGTGTCAGAGCGAGGTCTTAAAGCAGAAGGCTATACTGCACTTTTGCAAAGCTTAACTTCACCTTTGATAAAGCCAGAAAACCGCGATCAAGGGCTATTTAGTTACGTAACCTTAGGGGCGATCACTGGCGGTTTTTATCATCACTTAGACGATCTTGAAGACATATCTTTCCCCTACCGCCAGTGTCAATATACAGTCCAATACCAAACCTGGTGGAATGAAGAGATCAAACAAAAACTAGAACTACAAAATAACCCAGTACTTGTTGATGTAAACAGAGCCATGGACTGGATTGATAAAGCCAGAGAAGCTGATATACCGGGAACCTATGGTGCCTTCATCAGCTTTAAAGATCCGGCAATTCCGACAAGCGTTTATTTTGATCGAAGCTACCGCGACTTAATCGGTATAAAAGAGAAATACGCTAAGGATAAGTTTAATCATCTTAGAACTAATAAGACCATCATTTAACATCAATATGCATCTTAAGAAGCATATATTAACAGACCGTCATTTGGCCGTTCTATCACGTATAGAAATTAAAAAAGAGGAAAAATTATGACAACTAAGGGTTCATTTTACGTTAAAAATAACTCCAGCGATAAAATCACCGGATATGTGAGATTTAAAGACTCTCCGGAAATGGAGGTCCGTTTCGACTTGAATACTGGCGAACAATCTGAATCTGCTAGTTTTGAATCCGGTGCCGCTACCCATGACTCCTGGTACTACAGTTTCAAAAAGGCAGGTGAAACCTATACTGGGGACAAGTCCTGTGCATACTATGCAAAAGACGAAAATAAAGGCCCCGTCGCTGTGGAAATCTTTAATGATAATTTAAAAATATCTCCACCACTTAGCGGTTCTTGTGAGAAAACTTTATAGCCGCTTACCCGATTCATCACTTCGCCCGAGACTGTTAAACAACTTCTCGGGCAGTTTCATTTCTCGGTATTTGGATTGAAGACTCCCCATTTTCAATCATAATCTGAAATTGCTAACTTTATGTTCTCAATTTATATCACCACTGCAAGATAATCGAATCAATAAAAATCACTTTTAAAACCAACTTTAAATCTAGAGTAACCAGGATTGAAAAAATAAATATATTACTGAGTTCTAAGATCAAAGAGTTTTACTTAATACATCACTTTTTATTTTAACTCTATCAACTGATACTAAACTGCTACTGACGTTTTTTGATTGAATGCTTAACTTAATAGCATGCGCTTATCTCAATGGCTAAAACCATTATTAAAGCGCAATTCTTCTATATCCACGTAATCTCTAAGCATTTGATTCAGAGAGTTTCTTGGATATGCATCATTCAAAATAAACAACGGAAAGCATGGCTATGTGTACAGATGTGAATATCAATTATGGTTGCAACAACCAAACCTTATCCGCTAGAACCATGGAGTTTGCAGTTAACCTTCAGACCGAGATTTGGTTTAGAGCCCAACAAACTTACCAAATTACGACCTTTACTTCCGACGAAAAAGCCGACCGTGTTTTTAATGGTCAGCCGCCACAACGTCACAGTAAAGAATGTGAGTTTAAAGCAAGTTGGAAGGGAAAATTAAGCTTCATCCACTGCAACGGCATTACCCGATATAATAACCCTCTTTTAACAGCTGATGGCATTAATGAATCCGGCCTTTCTGTTGGGTCACTGTACTTGCCCATTCTCAATCAAAATGTATCGACCTCTCACATCCCTGATGATGCCTTTGCATTAGGCAGCGGCCTGTTTGGTACTTTTATCTTGTCTAGGTTTAATACTGTGGACGAGATGGTGACGTACTTCACTACTCACCCCGTTTACGTGTTTAACTCGACTATTTCAACTGGTGAAACAGAGAGTGACAACATGGCTTTGGACCAGCATTTCGTGATTCACGACGCAAATAATGACAGTGCAGTCATTGAGTTTCTTAACGGTAATATGCATATCTATCGAGCATTCAAAGAAAGCGATATGTTCAGCAAAGAGGAAAATCAGCAAGCACGCTATCAATGTACCGAATACGACTTTGATGATTATAAAGTGGTTGTGGACCACTCCTACGTTGGAGTAATGACTAACTGCCCAAATTACCATTGGCATGTCAATCACCTCTCTTATTTTTCCAATTTGCGCAACTACAACCCAGAACCGAACAATGAAGTAACCATGCAACGTCATGTCCAAGTGCCTGGCCCACTTCAATCAATCAATGGCGCTGGCTTGATGGGCCTACCCGCCGACCCAACACCGCCGTCTCGATTTGTACAAACCTATGCAATTAAGCAGTTAAGCGAACAACCAACTAACTTCGACGAAGCCTTCTCACTCGGACAAAAGCTACTTAATCGCGTTGATATACCTTTGGGCATCATGGCGAATGAGTTTGAGACATCCGATAACCCTGAAGTCTTTTTTAGTGATATCACCCAATGGAGCGTTATTAGACATAACAGTCATCAGTCACCCGCGTTCTATCTGCGTACTTACGGAGACATGACTTGGCGAGTAGCCAATGTCAAAGACTATATTGGATTAAATAGAGACTGTCAGATTTCAAGCGTTTTACAGCTCATGCCAGTTACAACATCATTACCGTTTGAACAAGTCGAATCTCGACCAACTATTAAAATCGCTTAGAGTTAATTTTGAAGCGCAAACAAATGAGAAGCAAAAAGCCCCGCTTTCTAAGCGGGGCTTTTAAAAGACAAACTGCTAAATTCACTATTCTTAATTTATCTGGAACTAAACAAGATAATCGCCATTCAGTCGATTTACTCTTTACCGAACACGTTGTTCTCTTGTTCTTGAACGCGGATGAATGTAGTACGCTTGGTTAGCTCTTTAAGCTTTGCTGCACCCACGTATGTACAAGTTGAGCGAACGCCGCCAAGGATGTCTTGGATAGTGCCGTGAACACTTCCACGGTAAGGTAATAGTACGGTTTTTCCTTCGGCTGCGCGGTAACCAGCAACACCACCTGAGTGCTTCTCCATCGCGCTCTTAGAAGACATGCCATAGAACTTCATGAACTTCTCGCCGTCTTTCTCGATCACTTCGCCGCCTGACTCTTCGTGGCCCGCTAACATGCCGCCTAGCATAACAAAGTCCGCACCGCCGCCGAATGCTTTGGATACATCACCTGCGCATGAGCAACCGCCGTCACCGATGATCATGCCACCAAGGCCGTGCGCTGCATCGCCACACTCGATGATTGCAGAAAGCTGCGGGTAACCAACACCCGTTTTTACACGAGTTGTACAAACTGAGCCAGGGCCAATGCCTACTTTCACGATGTCTGCACCAGCGAGGATCAACTCTTCACACATATCACCAGTAACCACGTTACCCGCAGAAATCACCTTGTCTGGGAACTCTGCTCGCACGCGTTCAACATACTCGACTAAATGCTCTGAGTAACCATTTGCAATGTCGATACAGATGAAAATAAATTCATCTGAAAGCGCCATAATATCTTTGGTTTTTTGGAAGTCTGCGTCAGATGTTCCCGTAGACACCATTACGTTATTCAGGGTTGCTTTATCAGCTGATTTAGCAAACTCAGCCCAATCTTCTACCGTGTAATGTTTGTGAACAGCAGTCATTACACCATGCTCAGCTAGCGCTTTAGCCATTGCAAAGCTACCAACCGAATCCATGTTTGCTGCGATTACAGGCACACCAGACCATTGACGACCACTATGCTTGAATGTAAAATCGCGGGTTAAATTTACTTGAGAACGGCTCTTAAGGGTAGAACGTTTCGGGCGAAACAGTACATCTTTAAAACCTAACTTAAGTTCTTGTTCGATACGCATTGTGTAATTCCTTGATTCATATGTATATGTGTCATCTCAGAGTGCGTAGTGATTTCGTTGGCAGACGAGTTCACTGTTCTTCGGACACAAAAAAACCGGAGCGTTGGCAGACGCTCCGGTTTTCAGCATTATAGGCTGTGATTTATTTCCTACAAGTCTGATATTTGAATTTTTTTTGTGATACCATCTTGATAATCGCATATCAAAAACACTCCTCAAGTCGTTATTTTTTCTCATTATTTATAATTATCAACAACTTAAGAAAACGTTTAAGTTAACCTATTGCGCAAACCTTTGCGTCATACCTTTAAAATGAAAACGCATCACCTCTCAAATCTGCCTAAAACTCAATCACCTAATACTAAGATGCGCTGCTAATTCGGAAAAAGTACTCAAAAAAATCGCCCACTTTTTCATAGTGATGGGCGAGATCTAGCTACGTCCTATCGATTTGTTGAGTAATAGCGGTACGAAGTGTGCCTATAACATCACTTGCCAAAAGACCAATTTGACCATGCTGACTCACGTTTATATCCGCAGCATGACTGTGGAGTACCACACCTAAACGTGCCGCAATGGAAATGGGTAACCCTTTAGCTAGCAACGCACCAATAATACCAGATAGCACATCTCCCATTCCGCCCGTCGCCATTCCGGCGTTACCCGCTAGGCAGACGTACATTCTCGTTCCATCGTAAATAAGTGTTCCCGCGCCTTTTAAAACCACCACACCGCCATAACGCTCTTGCAGTTGTCTTGCAGCAGAATATCGGTCACTTTCTATTTGTTGAGTGGTCACATTTAATAGTCGAGCTGCCTCTCCAGGATGCGGCGTGATCACTCGCTGGTTGTCGCACACCAAAGTGCCATCACATCGTTGGCTTAGCATCGCTAGAATATTGAGCCCATCAGCATCAACAACTTTAGGTTTTTGTTCTTGAGCCAGATATTGATAGGCTTGATAAGCCCACTCATCATCACCAAAACCTGGACCAAACACCAATACTTCAGCCCAGCGAATGCGTTTGGTTAAGTCGTTCTCAGTATCCCTGAGTAAGTCAGCGGTGATGCTTTGGCTCATTACTTCTGGGCAGCCAATCTGTAGTGGAATAAGGCTACTCGGGTGAGTAATTGCGGCAGTTAAACCCGCTCCGGCTCTAACCGCAGCGGAGGAACATAAACGAATCGCTCCTGACATACCTTGGTTACCACCGACGCAAAGTAGTTTGCCATTGTCACCTTTGTGTGCTGTCGGGTTTGGCTTGAGCATTAACCTTGAAACAACCTGATGATCAATACCTAGTGCACTTTCTACTTCGATAGAATCAAACTCAATATTTACACCCAATCCACAAAAGTGGAGTTCACCAACTCGATCTCTCGCTTGTCCGGTGCACAAGCCTTGCTTAACACCAATGAAGGTTACAGTATGCTCAGCATGAATGGCATCGCCTAAAATAGCACCTGTATTTGCACACAACCCGGAAGGAATATCGACTGCAATCACTGGGGTGTGAATTTGATTGATTTGCTCAATGTAGCGACGGTACTCCGAACGAACCTCACCACTTAAACCAGTGCCTAACATGGCATCAATGATCACATCGGCTTCTAGCAATGCGGTATTCCACTCATCCCAATCATTGTTAACACCATCGATGGACTGCCAATCTTGATATGCGCGTAAAGCATCACCTTTGAGCGCAGTCACATCACCAAGTTGGAAAACCTGTACATTGAGTTGCGCTTGTTTAGCAAGCGAGGCAAATACGTATCCGTCACCACCATTATTCCCTTTGCCACAAATGACTAAGATATTTTTTGATTTGGGATATAAGTGTAAAAAACGCTCATACACAGCCATACCTGCGCGTTGCATTAGGCTATACATAGAAACACCAGCCATTTGCGCTGCCAGCGTTTCACCGTTTTTTACTTGTTCTGCGGTGTAGAGTTTTAGGGCGAGATTAAAGTCCATCTTCACGTTCTGCGCATTAGGAAACACAATTATAAGTATACAAAAAAGCCAAGGCGAACCTTGGCTTTTGAGAAAGTTTTTTATCGCTACTGACTCTGAGACATCAATGCTTCAGCCGTCGCGTCTTGTATAGATAAAAACAACGAATTGATTTTCCCAGTCGGGGTACGCATGGGGTTCAGCGTAACGTTCTGGTACATAAACTCCGCTTGCTGAGTAACAGGGCGTACGTTACGGCAACGGAACAAGTAAGGACGCTGGCGCCACGTAATAAAGCTGCGGCAACCTAAATCATACACGGGCTTTGTTTTTAACTTAAACCATTCCTGCGGGATTTCAGGGAAGATATCAAAGATAGAACGACCAATTGCATCATGAGATTGCAAACCACTGTGATGAGTCATAAACCCATTCCACACTTGCACATTATAATCTCGGTCAATGACGACGAGCCCCATGTCGACGTTTTGCACCATGTCGACCATCCAATGGAATTGTTCAAACTCTGCTGGCATATTCAACATTAGAACTCCTCCATTAGATATGACAGTTTGTTATCGAGCAGCGGCAAAGATTCATCGACGAACATAAACAATAAATCACAACGGATTGACGTTCCCTCAATGTTGTAGCTCACCTCGAATGTCATGGTGCGGCTGAATGCGCCCGTCGTAGACTCAATGATCGAATCAATTGATATATGCTGACCAAGAAGCACTGGAGGGCTTTGGAAGAATCGCACTTCAGATTGTTCGCCTAAGCCATTTAAGAATGACCCCACCAAGATATTGGAAATATCCATGAGCAGCTCAAGCTCTTCCAGTTCGTCGCTGTCAGCTGGCACTTTCATCAACTTCTTGAGATCCGATACGCTCGAATCGCTCAAAATCACCAGCGCTTCACCCGCAATACCTTCGCCACAAAAGCCCTGACAAACGCCCGATACGTTATCATGCGACGCTAAGTCACGGAGTGCCATGTGTAGTTCGCTCACTTCGAAGATATTAACGTTCGGGAGCGGTAATTGCACAAACACATCAAAATGACGCGCCAATGCATCTGCGGCTCGACCAATAGAGACGTTCGCCACTTCCATGTAAATATCGCGACGACGTAAAATCGGTAACTCAATAGAAACAGGCGTGATAATTTGAGGACGAGGCTCTGGCTCAACCAACTCTTTAAGCGCATTCTTGAGTTCATCTTTGGCGATCGGTTTTTGAATAAACGCTTTTGCACCCAGCGCGAACACACGTTCTTTCGCTTTAGGTTGGATATCCCCCGACACCACAACCACGGGAGTTGTATTCCCTAACCGCTGCATGTTTTCTAGTGTTTCAAAGCCATCCATTTCTGGCATGGTCAAATCAAGAAACATCAATTTAAACTCGTTCTTTTCGAGTTCTTCTAGCGCATTTTTTCCGTGGATAGCAAACGTAATATCGGCATTCAATGTGGCTGGTAGTGATCTCGCCATCTGTTTGCGTGCTAACGCTGAATCATCACAGATGAGTACGGGAAAAGACATTCAATCACCTTTTTATATTCCACAATCTGCGCCGGAGTCTAACAGATTGTTACAGCATGTAATACGAGAAAACTGACGAGTTTTTATTTCTTTTTTATTCAATAAGCATACGCAATATGAATGGATGAGTGAACAAAATGGCGAAAAAGCAAACATCCCATTCGCTGTTTAGTGACATGAAACAAACATGGATAAAACGCCTCCATTAAAAATAAGCACAAAGTTGCATTTTAAATTAAAAATCCGTTTTTACTTACACTCTATCCGCTCAGTATGAGTGCTGGGGAAATCGGTATCACGTAGCAATAAAAAAGCACCCTTTCATAGGGTGCCTTGAATAATGTATTCATCAATAACGTGTCACTTCTATGGCACACCGTGACCTTTCGAAGCCACCCATACGCGATACCATTGCTCACGAGTCAATTCGATATTCAGCGCATTTACTGCCGTTTGCACACGCTCAATCTTACCAGAGCCAATGATTGGAATTGGGTTAGATGGCAAACGGCGTACCCAAGCGTAAATCACTTGGTCAATGCTAGTCGCCCCCACTTCTTCGCGAATCGCTTCTAATTCGTTGCGAACACGAACGGCTTGCTCACTGTCACCACTGAAGATAGAGCCTCCACCGAGGCAAGACCAAGCCATTGGGCGCGTACGCAGCATTTGCATTTGATCAAGCGTTCCATCATGTGCAACTTCAAAATTAAGCGGGTTGATTTCCACTTGGTTAGTCACAAGAGGCTTACCTAAACGGGATTGCAACAATTCAAACTGACGTGGAGTAAAGTTAGATACACCAAAGTGCTTCACTTTACCCACTTTGTGTAGCTCTGAGAATGCTTCAGCCACTTCATCGGCATCCATTAACACGTCAGGGCGATGGATTAAAAGCACATCGATTTCGTCCACATTCAAACGCTCAAGCGAGTTATTCACCGATTGGTAGATGTGAGCGGAACTCGTATCATAGTGATTAATCTTACGCTCTGGTGTTTTATCTCCGCACAGATTGATATCACACTTTGTGACGATCTGAATCTGCTCTCGCACGCTCTTATCGAGAGCAAGTGCTTCACCAAACAACTTCTCACACTCGTAATTACCGTATATGTCTGCGTGATCGACCGTGGTAATGCCTAACTCAATATGTTGCTTGAGGAATGACAAACGCTCTTGAGCAGTCATACCCCAATCAACTGCACGCCAATATCCTTGGACCAGCTCTGAGAACTCAGGGCCTTTTGGTGCAGTCACAACTTTTGCAACCATGGTTTTTCTCCTTCAATTGATCTGCATTCATCGTAGTCTTGTTTTCACATCGGCTCAACGGGTAAACTTTGGCAATTCGAACTGGAGTACGAAATATGTCTTTTGCCCAACGCCTAGCCACCTTGATCGGAGAAGAAAGCATCAGCGGATTTGCACGACGCGTTGATGTGTCTGAAGCTTTAATACGCAAATATTTAAAAGGCAGTGAACCGAGCCTAACGAAAGCAAATCAAATTGCGATGCGAGCCAACTGCTCTCTTGAATGGTTAGCGACCGGATGTGGTTATTTATATCGCCGCGCTGAAGTCGTAGATATGGATGCGTACAAACTTGCATTTCAACACGTTATGAATCAGCCGTTGCCAGATGAGGCAGAAGAACAGCACCGTAAGCTCATCGCTGGCTATCAATACCTGCGCGCGCACAAAAAATCGGATGGATTTTTGGACGAGTCTGCGATGGCGACCTTCCTATCTCTCCATAAAGAATCTAAAAACGAGTCACTTTAACATCGATAATTTCGCCATCGCTGTGCAATTCCACATTTAAAGACGGTGATGGCGTCGCAAACTCGTCCGGCTTTACCCAAAGTAAGCTTCGAATCGTTTCTTGCGGATAGCGGTTTATCAACAAGATAACTTCTTTATCGACAAGCTCAGAAGATTTCTTTTCCAGCGCTTCAACGACGTCATAGTGCTCTTGTCCGATAGTTATACTACGTAAAACCAACCCGTCTTTTCTTAAATTGAGGATTAAGTCATTGAGACTTTGCCATTGATATTCGGTCAAAAAAGAGAACAGAGCACTGTCCTTTCCCAAAACAACTTCACCATACAGATGCTGCTGATAGTACGAAAAATCGTCCAAACAAAATGTGCTGAAATACGTTGAAGCATCTTGCTGCTGCACGTCACAGCGATACCAGCTTCCCCTTGTTTCTATACGCTCTTTTAAATTGGAGTACGGCATTGCAGACAACGTGTCCTGCCACCAACTCTGGGTTGAAAATGCTGGAAACGTTACCGAAAAACAACATAAAGAAAACAGGACTCGAGGATAAAAGCGCATGAATTACTCTGGTTGATTAACATCGAACCCAGACATTACCGACTAGTAGAAATTGTTCAAGATAAAAATAGTGGCAGGTAGTGCGGAAAGTTGTAGAGCAGAAATTAAGAAGGCGCACATTTGCGTGCGCCTCTACCTCGTTACTCAATCGTGAGTGTGCGAATCGGAGATGTCTATTGATGCATCCCGAACATAAAACGAGGACTTACCGTAGGGTTTGAATCCATCCAAATTGTGTGTAAAACCTCACATCCCTCCTTCTGAAGCAGTCATGTTGCTTTACACCTAAAGCATGGTTCATTTTGCTCAAAAAACAAGTTTTTTATCCCAAATTATGAGAGCAATAGCACAGTCTTGGTGAATGAATGACATCGCGACACTTCGAACACTCAATAGTGAAAAGCTAAATTGCATCTTTATTGATTAGGTCTAGACTCTGCGAAGCGTATACTTTCTCGCGTCCCTTCCACCAGCAACAGGAGAACTTGTTAATGACCAAACGAGAGAGAATTGTGAAATCTGTGTTAGCGCACGTACCGAAAGATGCGATTAACCAGTTTGTCTCTCGAGGGTCAACACCATTTTCTGTCCTGATTATGGCCGCCATCGTCGGCACATTAGCCGGTTTCGTCGGTACTTACTTCGAACTTGCGGTTCATTTTGTTTCTGAAACCCGTACCGAATGGCTGAGAAGCGAAATCGGTAGCGTACTTCCTCTTTGGCTTGCTGCGGTGCTGATCAGCGCGTTGCTTGCTTTTGTTGGTTACTTTCTTGTTCACCGCTTTGCTCCGGAGGCTGCGGGATCAGGCATCCCAGAAATAGAAGGCGCGATGGACAACATTCGTCCAGTGCGTTGGTGGCGAGTTCTACCTGTTAAATTCTTCGGCGGCATGGGTGCACTTGGCTCCGGAATGGTACTTGGTCGCGAAGGCCCGACAGTTCAAATGGGCGGCGCAGTTGGTCGAATGGTGACCGATATTTTCCGTGTGAAAGATGACGATACTCGTCATTCCCTACTCGCTTCAGGTGCCGCTGGTGGTTTGGCTGCCGCCTTTAATGCCCCACTCGCTGGCATTATGTTCGTTGTGGAGGAAATGCGACCTCAATTTCGCTATTCTCTGATCTCAATTCGCGCGGTGATCATCTCTGCTATTATGGCCAACATTGTGTTTCGCGCCATCAACGGGCAAGACGCTGTCATCACAATGCCGCAATATCACTCTCCAGAGCTTCAGTCACTTTGGTTGTTTTTATTGCTTGGCGCATTGTTTGGCGTATTCGGAGTGATCTTCAATAAATTGATTACCGTGGCACAAGACAGTTTTGTCGCAATTCACAAAAATGATCGTAAACGCTATTTAATTGTGGGTTCACTACTTGGTGGCATTTTTGGTCTGCTTCTCTTATACGTGCCGCAGCTAACTGGCGGTGGCATCGGCCTTATTCCTGATATTACCAATGGCAACTACTCGGTATCCATTTTAGTTCTGCTTTTCTTTGGTCGCGTCATCACGACGTTGCTATGCTTTGGCTCTGGTGCGCCGGGTGGTATCTTTGCACCTATGCTTGCTCTGGGGACCTTGTTTGGCTATGCATTCGGAGCGAGTGCTGATGTGTTGCTTCCTACGCTTGATATCGAACCTGGCGTATTTGCTATTGCGGGCATGGGGGCCCTGTTTGCTGCAACGGTACGCGCACCGATCACGGGCATTTTGTTGGTGATTGAAATGACCAATAACTACTACTTAATTCTACCACTTATCATTACTTGTTTAGGTGCCGTGATTATTGCTCAGTTGTTTGGCGGACAACCGATTTACAGCCAGTTGCTACATCGTACAATCAAAAACGATAAGTTACGTCAGCAGGATCTTCCTGAAAACCAATCGACATAATTCTCGCTTTGTTATTATTTCGCTCCAAACCATCGAAGGGTTTGGAGCGATAAACTCTACATTTTTACATCTTTTCCAAAATATTCGATACCAAACTCACAAAAACACCATTCTCTGATATTTCCTCACCACCTTTCATGAGTAAGCACTCTCTAAACTTGCTAGTATTCGCTACTCAAATAGAGCATTTCATCCAAATCATCACGTTTCGTTTCATTCAGGCAAAAATCAAATGGAGTAGATTTGAACTGGAGAAGACTTGTGCAGTTTTATAGCGTTCCGCCGTCTCAAGCCGCGTTAGCGCTAGGTATGATAGGTTTAGGACAAGCTTGGGCACTCTATGTCCCTGAAATTGGTGAACCAATACGCCCATTTTTAGCGTCACTCGGCGCGCTTTTACTCGCCCCTGTGCTGATAAAATATGCCACGAATCCACGATTATTTATGGTCGACATTCGTCACCCATTGAGCGGTAGCTTAATGGCACCCATGAGTATGGCGTTACTGATCCTTGCAGATTATCTTGCTTCTGTAGCGCCAATCATTGCTTATCCACTCTGGTTTATGGCACTTTTGCTGCATTTTACTATGATGGTACTGTTTTTTAGCTTTCAGCTAATGAACTTCAAAATGTCGAATATCGTACCTAGCTGGTTTCTATATCCAGTGGGACTGATCAGCAGCTCATTAGCAGGCTCCCAATTGGGTCACAACCTATTCTCTGAAACCTTAGCGATGATGTGCATTGGCATTTATTTCTTTATGTTACCGCTGGTACTCTATCGTTTGGTGTTTTTCGGATCTCTACCGAGACGAGCTAGGCCGACCCTCGCAATTATGGCCGCACCGGTAAACTTGTCATTGGCGGCATACTTGGTGAACTTTCCCCTTCCCGATCCGATACTGACGGGCGCATTAGCAGGGATTGCTATCACAATGACGTTATTGATCTACCTGTGTTACTTCCGCTTACTTCGATTGAAGTTTCAACCTTCTATCGCGGCGGTAACCTTTCCTTCCGTGATCAGTGCCATTGCGATGCACCGCTTAACCTCCTTTTTTGCCGAATCGCACCCACATTGGCACTGGCTACACGATTTTGGCTTTTTAGAGCTCAGCATTGCGACTGTGTTGGTGGTTTGGGTATCGGCAGGTTACATCAAAATGTATTGGCCAGAAATCGTTAAGTCGCCCTCTAAACAAGCTTAAAAAACGGCCTCATCTGAGGCCGCTGTTTATCTCTATCAATAAGACATCAACCCGCAAACTTCGCCATGAAGTTCCCAATGTTAGTCAAACTCGATGCCGCCATTACGATAACAATCGCTGCTCCAGTTAGCGTTAAGTACATTGGGTGTTGGTAGTCACCGACGATATCTTTGCGTTTTGTCGCAACCAATACAGTGCCCAAAACGATAGGAAGAATAATGCTGTTCACTAGGCCTGCTAGCATCAAAAGAAGAATTGGCATATCCATGGTTACCGTGCCTAACGAGGTTAGGATGATGAAACCAACACACCAAGCTTTCTCGTTTCGCGCCACAACTGGGAAAAGCGTCTTAATTAATGAGATAGCCATGTAAGAGTTGCCAACCACAGACGTGATGGAAGCTACAAACAGTACTAAGCCAAAGATGAAGTAGCCGAGTTGGCCCGCACCTTGACGGAAAGCATCCGCCGCAGGGTTAGCCGTATCCAGCGTTGCGCCTGTCGCGATAACGCCAAACACCGCCAAAAACAGTAGGATTCGAATAACCACCGCGATAGAAATACCAGCCCACGCTGTTGAGGTGATGGAAGGCACGTTCTCTTTGCCTTTCAAGCCGATGTCTACTAGGCGTTGTGCCCCCGTGTAGTAACCGCCAACTGCACCGCCAACGATAGTCAACGTAGGCAGAAGCAAACTACCAACATCCATAGGCATCACCGCTGCACTTAGTGTCTCTCCCATCGGAGGTAAGCTCGTCATAGCCACGTATGCGATCAGAACAATCATAAACAAGCCAAGGTAGCGGGCCATTTGGTCCATTCGTTTGGAAGCGTTATGAACCACAAACAACAAACAGCCAACGACACCAGTAAACAGTGCGCCCCATGTTGTGTCCACGCCCGTTAGCACATTGATGCCTAACGCTGCGCCACTCACGTTGCCAAAGTTAAACGCCACTGCACCAAGCGCAAGGAGAATACCAACACCATAACCCATGCCGGGTGCCACTTTGTTCGCAATATCTTGGATTCGCATGCCAGAAACGCCGACAATACGCCACAAGTTCATCACGATACCAAACGTGATAAAAATAGAAGCCAAAACTGGAAATGCCATATCGACTTTGTAGATATTTGTGAAGACTGCGGTTTGAGTCAAAAAGCCGGGACCCACAGAGGTTGTCGCCATCAAAAAAGCGACACTGAGCATGGCTTTCTTTTGCCAACTGCTTTCTGTAACTGGAGCTGAAATAGAGGAGGTGCTGATAGTGCTTTGTGTAGTCATGCCGAGTCCCAAATTTGTTGTCTTTCTATTATTAGAAAATAGAAAGACAACTGACCGAGATCAGCTGAACTTAGAGAAATATCTCTTTTTAAAACAAACGATTACAAGTTGTAACCGTTCATTGGGCGCATATATTAAGAGCAACGAATGTGACTGTCAATACACAATTGCATAATTACTATTTATTGCGACTCACTTGACTATGATTTGGATATAAAAGATATAAAAAAGGATGGCAACTCGCCATCCTCTCTCAATTTTATTTGTCGATTTGATTAACGCAGGCCATGCAGAAATTCAGCACGGGTCGCTGGGTTGCTCTTAAAAATACCACCTAACGCTGTAGTCGTGGTTTCACTGGTGGCATCCATCACACCGCGTGATTTCACACAGTAATGCGTCGCGTCGATAGTCACCGCTACATCGTCAGACTCAAGCAATGTTTGCAAAGCAACAAGGATTTGCTGGGTCATACGCTCTTGGACTTGAGGGCGTTGCGCAAAGAAACGAACAATACGGTTGATCTTAGACAGGCCAATGATCTTACCGCGAGGAATATAAGCAACAGCGGCTTTACCGTCGATTGTCACAAGGTGGTGTTCGCACGTACTGGTCACAGTAATGTCTTTCACGCGAACCATTTCGCTCACGTTCATCTTGTTTTCGATAACTGTGATCTTGGGGAAGTTGGAGTAATCCAAGCCAGAGAAAATCTCGTCCACGTACATTTTTGCAATGCGGTGTGGCGTTTCCTCTAAGCTATCATCCGTAAGGTCGAGCTGAAGCAGACCAAGAATCTCACGCATGTGGTATTCAATCTTTTCCTTCTTCTCTTCACGGCTAACGGCATTAGGGCGCATTGGTGTTTCTAACCCGCGTTGCTCTAGCGCTTCTTTCACTAACTTTGCTGACTCGCTAAGACCTGACATTTCACTTCCTCTTTTGTAACTACCACTCTCGGTGTGAAATACAATTGCCGTGTTTTCATCCCGTAGCGTTAAAGTCGCTCAGTCCGATGTTTATAACGCCAAGGCACATAACAAGAATACACTGAGCTATTTTCTCATGCTCCGTAGGAACTTTACCCCTTTCGGATGGGTGACAAGGATACTCGGATTTTTGAATAATTACACCCATATTTTATAGGTGGACATTCTTACTCGGTCCCCTTTTATGGTAGAGTTGCCACAAAACAAAAGAACATAGGATTATCTCAATGGGCTGCTGCGACGCACCTGGCTTGATGCCAATTGAAGAAGCGATGGATAAGATGCTATCGCGAATCAAACCTATCCAAACGACACTTTCTCTTCCTCTTGCTGACGCTCTGGGTTTTGTGCTGGCTGAAGATATTTTATCGCCAATTCACGTACCCCCTTTCGACAATTCAGCAATGGACGGTTATGCCATTCGTATTCAAGACCTAGAAGTGTCTACAGTGTTGCCTCTGGCAGGTAAATCCTTCGCAGGTCAGCCTTTTGAGGGTGAATGGCCGGCAGGCACTTGTGTTCGAATCATGACTGGCGCGAAAATTCCGGAAGGCTGTGATGCCATTATCATGCAAGAAAATACGGAAGTGACCGACGCTGGTATTCAGTTCAACCAAACGGATGTGAAGCCGCAAAATAACATCCGCCCTACGGGTGACGACATCAAGCAAGGGGATATTGTATTGGCAAAAGGCGCGCGCCTGACACCGCGCGATATTCCAATGATTGCCTCTCTTGGTGTCAGCCATGTCACCGTCGTGCGTAAGCCAAAGGTGGCATTTTTCTCCACAGGTGATGAACTTAAACCATTGGGTGAGCCACTCAAGGCGGGTCAAATCTACGACAGTAATCGTTACGGTATTAAGCCGTTAATCGAAAACTTTGGCTGTGAAGCGATTGATCTTGGCATTATCCCTGACTGCCCAGAAACACTAAAAGCAACATTCGAAAAAGCACAAACCCTCGCGGATGTAGTTGTAACGTCTGGCGGCGTCAGCGTTGGTGAAGCAGATTACACCAAAGACATTCTTGAAGAACTTGGCGAAATCGGTTTCTGGAAACTGGCAATCAAGCCGGGTAAACCTTTCGCATTTGGCAAGTTAAGTACTGCTTGGTTCTGTGGGCTACCAGGTAACCCTGTATCTGCGGTGCTAACAATGTACGTACTTGTTCAACCAATGTTGGCTAAATTGGCAGGCCATACTGAATGGAAAGCGCCTGAGTCTATCCCTGCGACGACTAAAACCGCATTTAAGAAAGCGCCGGGACGTACAGACTACCAACGCGGTATCTATACTCTAGAAAACGGTAAATTTGTCGTTGAAACCACTGGCAACCAAAGTTCAGGAGCCTTTCGCTCAATGAGTTTGGCAAACTGCTTTGTTGTATTGGAACGTGAACGTGGCCGTGTGGAAGTTGGCGAAACGGTTCAAATCCAACTGTTTAACTCAACGTTATACTAGGAACGTACCGTGGATATTCTTTCCGATCAGGAGATGCTGCGCTATAACCGCCAGATCATTCTTCGCCAGTTCGATTTCGAAGGGCAAGAAGCTCTCAAACAAAGCTCAGTGCTTATTTTGGGTGCTGGCGGTTTAGGTTGCGCTTCTAGCCAATACCTTGCCACGGCTGGTGTTGGCAATATTACTTTTATCGATGACGATATTGTTGAGCTCTCCAATTTACAACGCCAAGTATTGCACCACGACGCCGATATTGGCCGTAAAAAGGTTGACTCCGCGGCGGATGCATTGCGGGAACTTAATCCTCATATCGAAGTAAACACCGTAGCTAAACGCCTTGACGACACTCAGCTTCAAGCTTTGATTGAACAACACACTGTGGTGGTCGATGCTTCAGATAACGTCGACACTCGCAATCAACTCAACCGACTCTGCTTTGCAACAAAAACACCGCTTATTTCTGGTGCAGCCATTCGTATGGAAGGCCAAGTGAGTGTGTTTACGTACGACGACCCAACTCAACCGTGCTATCAGTGTTTGAGCGCGCTATTCGGCAGCAGTGCATTAAGTTGCGTTGAAGCTGGCGTAATGGCGCCTGTTGTGGGTATTGTTGGCGCTGTACAAGCGATGGAAACCATCAAGGTGATTGCAAATTACGGCCAACCCAAAAAAGGGAAGATCCTCATTCTCGATGCGTTTAGCATGTCCTGGCGGGAAATGAATTTGATGAAAATGCCGACCTGCCCTGTTTGTGGCTAAGTAATGCTGTCAGCTTATCAATGAAGATTCTCAAAAAGCTCAACGTAACGTTGAGCTTTTTCTTATTCTGAGATTCATATTTCAAACCAAATAACTTACCGATATAAAATTCATTATAAACAGTAAGTTAAAAACTGGCACATTCCTTTCATTGCATATCATACAAACCAATGAGAGGGCGAATCATGAAAAGGACATCACTATTACTTGGATCTCTGTTTGCAAGCGCATACGTAAGCGCAGCGCCATTCGACACTTGTCCGAGCAAAGCATATTTATTCCAATCGACCCCAGTGCAAGTTTACGGCGTTAATCTGGTTACCGGATCAACCAAGTTACTGACCGACGATGTGGGCTTAGCATCTGGTATTAACGGCGTCGGTTTCAACTTCACTGATCGATACATCTATGGTTACGATACAACCAACTTGAAAATCGTACGTTTAGGCCAGGACTTTCAAGCAGAAACTCTCAACGTACAAGGGCTTCCTAGCCATACGTTTTTTGTCGGTGACGTGTACAACCACGTATACTACTTGTATCGCAAAGGTAAAGGGCTGTTTTCCATTGATCTGTCGCCGTTAGATACGGACCCAAATGCTACCTTAACCCTGAATAAAATCACATCAAATGCAAGTGTGAGTTTAACCGATTTTGCGTTCCACCCTGGCGACGGTGCGCTCTATGGTATCGATAATGGGTCTGGCGTATTGTATAAATTCGATACAAAAACAGGCCAAGCAACCGCGATCGGCAATACAGGGGAAACGGGTACCTTTGGTGCAGGCTACTTTGATGTAAACGGAAACTACTACGTATCGCGTAACCAGGACGGCAAAATTTATCGCGTCGACTTATCAGAAAATAATGCCGCCAATATCGCTGCGGGCATTGTTCCTGCTGTAGAGTTTGTGTCTAACGGTCCAAGTTCCAGCCAAAATGACGGTGCCCGATGCGCGAACGCTCCTGTTATTGACGAAGACGAGCCAATTGACTTTGGTGACGCACCTGACACTTACGCTACCTTGCTCTCTTCTAACGGACCACGCCACGCTGTTGATGGTGTAACTTGGCTTGGCACAATTGCGCCAGATGGTGATGCCGATGGACAAGTGGCTCCGTCTGGAGATAACAAAGTTGGTACAGCAGATGAAGATGGCGTCGGCTTTGTTACCGCACTCGACCCAGGGTTAAGTTCACTAGTGAGCGTAACTGCATCAACATCCGGCTACTTGTCAGCTTGGTTTGACTGGAACCGAGATGGTGACTTTGCTGACGAAGGTGAGCAAGTATTCACCGATGAGTTACTCTCTGCAGGCAGCAATACGCTTCCATTTGTCGTCTCTGAACTGGCAACCGCAGGTCCTAGCTGGAGCCGATTCCGCTTTAGCCAACAAACTGGTCTGAACTTTGATGGCGGATCAACATCAGGTGAAGTAGAAGATTACCCAATCACAATCACTGAAAACGGCGTATCCGTACAGCACTTCCCAAGTGCCGATTCCTACGCAACGGTCGCGTATGAAGACAACTGGCCTTACACCGCTGACTACGACATGAATGACGTAGTCATTAAGTTCCGTATGACTGAAACACGTATGGACGGCACGGTGGAAAATATCCAAATTAGCGGAGATCTGGCCGCCTATGGGGCTGGCTATAAAAATGGCTTTGCTATTCGTCTACCTGGCGTTTCGAAAGCGAGCATTGAAAACGGCTTAACAAAGCTAACGTTTAATGGCAAAGAACAACCGACCAACGGTCTAGAAGCGATATCAGAAGAAGCCATCTTCATTATCAGTGACGACCTCAGTCAGTATGCGCAAAGTCAATGTGCGTATTTTCGAACCCAAACGGGTTGCAATGATAACGTCGCGTTGTCTTTCACACTGACCATCTACTTTAAGGAAGGAGCCGACCGCTCAGCGCTACAGGCCATGCCTTATGACCCATTTATCTTTGCCACACCCAATACATATCACGGCGATGGCATCACCTTTCAACCAGGTAGAAAATGGGAAGTACATTTGCCAGACCAAGCACCAACTGAGCAGTTTGATGACGCAAACCTATATGGCGTGGGCGTAGACGCAAGTGACCCGGCTCGAGGCGTGTACTTCAAAACAGCGAACAACCTCCCTTGGGCATTGCTTATCGTCGAAGAGTGGAATTGGCCGTTAGAGAAAGTTGACTTAGTTGACGCTTACCCAGAGTTTGCCACCTACGCCGAGTCTGGTGGGCGAGAAGGAGCAAACTGGCATACCCAACCTAAAGCAAACAAACGTTACATTCCATAGGAGAAACATCATGAAAAACTTAATCACAATCATCATGGGATTAGCGTTAACAGCCTGCGGCGGTGGCGGCGGTGGAGACAAAAGCAACGATAACGCTACTCCACCTCCAGCTCAAACTACCGTTATTGTTGAAGAGCCAAGCATGAAAAATTTAGACGTACCAGATGGGTTCGATTATGACCCAAGGTTAGAAAGCTCACTTGCGGTAGATATTAGTGGTTACTCTTTACAGCGCGCACATCTGAGCATTTATAAGGAGTACCGTGAAGATGCGTCTGGAACCTACCAAGCGAAATATTCGAGCAATGTTGCTTCTGCTGCGCTGACGAGTGGGAAAGCTAACTTAGACTTCTCCACCTCGGATAGCCAAGGTAACCTGTTAATCGAAATTTGGTTCTACGATGGCTCAGAACCTCTGCAAAAAGTCGTCTCAACCGGAAATACGACATGGCGCATGTAAGATGCTCTATTGGTGAGCATTGATACTCGGGACTGGCGCAAGCCACAGGTTTTAAGACAAAATCGCATCGTTCTTTGAACATGCGATTTTTTTGTTGTAAAACAAAATGATTACTTGAAACAATAGCAATGGAGCGCAAATTGGATAATCCCAAAACCTATATGTTGGTCTTCAGCGGTTTCATTGCCCTACTTGTGCTCTTGTTGCTCATTAAGCAGACGGATGAGAACACGGTTTCAGCCACCGTCATTAGCAACACTTTAACTCAGTCCCTTGATGGTCAACGTCGGTACCTCACTATTAATTCACCTGAGATAGAGCAACAACGAGTGACGGTTCCAGTGTCCGCATCTTGTCCAGTGGGCTCTATTGCGTTGTTCCACCAAGCATCCCGCTCAAGTTTTGACTCATCCCTTTCATTCATTCGCTGTGAGTAAAGATACTGTGCGGACTTCCCAAATCAGAAGGATTTAACCATGCAAGCATTGATCGATGCCAAAGAACTTCATGCTTTATTAGACCAACCAAATGTAAAACTTCTAGACGCGAGTATTCGTTTTCAAATTCCTTCCGAAGGGAAAAAGATCACCAATAAGTGGATTCCAGGCTCATTGCGTTTCGACTACGACAATGACTTTTGTCTGCCAGATACCAATCTCCCTCATATGATGCCAACAGAAGAAGGGTTTAATCACAGCGCTCAGAAACTTGGCCTGAACAACGAAGACCTTATTGTTGTTTATGACAACTCAGGAACACTCGCCTCTCCGCGCGCATGGTGGATGTTTAAGGCAATGGGACACAATAATGTCAAAGTGCTTAATGGTGGCCTCCCGGCTTGGATTGAGGCTGGACTGCCTGTCACGGATGCATTGTCAGAGGCTAAGCAGCTTGGAAACTTTACCGGGAAATTAAATAAACATGCTTTTTTGGACGCAAATGCAATATTAGAGTACTCAAACAATTGCAGTGCAAACATTGTTGACGCTCGCTCACGTGCACGTTTTTTAGGCGAGGTACCAGAGCCAAGGGAGGGACTGCGTTCTGGTCATATTCCTAATTCTGTTTGCCTCCCTTTCCAAACATTGTTGAGTAATGGCTTTATAAAGGCAGACTCGGAATTGAAACAAGCATTTAGTGCACTAACGTTATATAATGATAAATCAATCATTTTCAGTTGTGGCTCAGGTGTAACGGCCTGTATTTTGCTGCTAGCAGCATACCAGTTAGGTTGGCGTGATTTATCGGTCTATGACGGGTCATGGACAGAATGGGGCGCAGACCACTCATTACCCATTACTCGCTAATCTAGGAGCTATCGAAGCGGCATGGTCAGGTTAAAGAAGAACATTTGGACACTATACATGGCGCTACTTACGATAAGCGCCGTGCTGTTCGTGTTGTTTGGCCGCTACCATTATGAGTCAACCCTGAATAAGTACAAAGATAAGCAGCTCCTACAATTGGAGCTGTTTGCCTCTTCTGTCGAATCACTTCTGAAAGGACAAGAATCGTTACTTGAAGTCATTGGTCATCAGTTGGTCGAGAGAAATGACTTTACTCGTACAGCAGCAGTTCAAACTCGCCCGATGCTGGACAAACTGCTCAGTATCCATCCGGCGATTATTGGATTCGGCCTAACCAACCCCGATGGAGACTACATCGCCGTAAGCTCCAATTTGATCTTGGCAAAGCTGCATAATCTAAAACAAGATCCACTGACTCGTGATACCTTTTTGGCAGCGCTCAACTCCGACCGAATGATTATAGGTCGAACGTATTTTATGCCAGCTCAAGATTCACTTGTGATTCCGATCCGAAAAGCAATTCCAAATAAAGATGGTGTTGTACAAGCAGTGATGACGGCTGGCTTTAATATGAATTCATCTTCGGTTTTTCGTAACGACATCCATGCTAATGAGCACAACCGGGTCACATTGATCCGCAGTGATGGCTACCTTACTTTTAGCTCGTCAGAAGACACAACTCTAGAAGATTACCTAAAACCTGCCAATGATTTAGATATAAAAGCCGTTATGGCTCAAATCACAAAAGATTCAGGCTGGGATATGGCGCAACTAAAAGAGCTCACACGAGCGCTCAATATTGTTGTCGACAATTCTCGCCTGAGTGAGTTAATCACATTGAGATATCTTCCTGATTATCATCTTTGGGCCTCTTCCTCGACAGATTTGAATTTTATTAAGCGCGGATTTTACGAACAGTTTGCACTGTACTCGATTGTTTTTCTTATCGTCCAAGGTGCTTTTTACGCTTTATTCCGCTCCATTGCGAACAATGAACATAAAACAAAACTGCGTTTGCTCTATCAAGCGAACCACGATCATCTCACTGGATTACCAAACCGAGAGTACCTACGCGCAAACATTCGACATTGGCTTTCAGGGAAAGGGAATCCTTTTTCTTTGATGTTTATCGATATTGATAATTTCAAATCAGTCAACGACACACATGGTCATGACTTTGGCGACGAAGTTCTAAAACAAATATCTATCCGCTTAAACACCTTTGTTAACGATGGCCGATTAATCATCCGTGAAGCCAGTGACGAGTTTATTTTTCTAACAAATCGAATTGATGAAGTAAGCGTTAAAAGACTAGCGAGCGACTTAATAAAGGCGCTATCAGAACCCTACGAAGTCAATGACAGTCAGTTCCTGCTCAGTTGCAGTATTGGTATTGCCTGCTATCCACACCATGGTGAAACATTAGATGAACTGCTCCTGTCAGCCGATATTGCGATGTATCAAGCGAAAAAACAACGCAACGTATACAGCCTGTTCAATCAGCAGATGCAAGCTACACACCTGCGTAAAATGAAAATTGAGCAACGCCTGAGGCTCGCGATAGATAAGCAAGCGCTTCATATGGTTTATCAACCTCAGTTAAACCTAGAAGGCGATATTTATGGTGTCGAAGCGCTTATTCGTTGGAGTGATGATGAGCTCGGCTTAGTCCCACCAAGTGAATTTATTCCCGTCGCAGAAAGCACTGGGTTGATGGTTCGTATTGGTGAACAAATCATTGAAAATAGCCTGACAGATATGGCTAAACTGACTGGTAATATTGATACATCTATCCAGATGTCTATTAACATCTCGGTCAAACAGTTTGTTCACGCCAAATTCATTACTAATCTTATGAATGCTATTGAGAAACGCGGCATCGAATGTTCAAAGATTACCCTAGAGATCACCGAAAACCTGTTTATTGAAGATCTTGAAAAGTTCGCACCAATTTGCGAGCGCTTGCATGCTCTTGGCTTTAAAATCTCGCTCGATGATTTCGGGACTGGCTACTCTTCGTTAAGCATGTTGCGTACGCTACCTATTGACGAGGTGAAGATTGACAAGAGCTTTGTCGATCACATTGAGCATGACAAAAAAGCGCTGAATATGGTTAAGAATATCATTTCTATCGGCAAAAACTTTGAAATGAAAGTACTAGCTGAAGGAGTAGAGACGCTGCAGCAACTGAATGAGTTAAAAGCTTGCGGTTGTGATTTGATTCAGGGCTACTTCTACTCTAAACCTTTATCGCTTGAAGACTTGATCGCTTTTACGAAGCAGAACCAAAGCAAAGAAACCGTAGTTGAATAACTACGATCGCTTTGCTTAGAAGGTTTTATTTATTCATTTCTTGGTACATCACCTCCACCAACTCGCCTTTCGGGTCGCCTGATAATTCCCAGGTAAAAATGCCACCTAAGTTCGCCTGTTTAGCCCAATTTGCTTTGGCTTTGATCGAGCGTTGATCTTCGTAAGAGATAAAGACTTTCTTTACAGGATGCCACAAGTAAGGCGCTTGAGATTGCTCATCATACTTGTACTCGTAGCCCTGCTCCGCTCCATAGTTCTTCACCAAATCCCAAAACATGAAATAGCCGTTCTCACCCGTACCAAACTGCGCTCCTTGCTCGGATACAAGATCTTGCGTTGGTAAGCCACCCGAGAAGTCTTTGGTGCCTTGCCAGCCACGCCCGTAAAACGCAGCGCCAATCACCAGTTTCTCACTTGGAATACCGAGCTCGATCATCTGGTTGATGAACACGTCTGCGCCCATGCCCCACCAGCTTCGCTCAGTCGCATGCAAGTTGGTAGTATGCCCGGTTTGCTGCCCCCAACCACCAAGGAAGTCATACGTCATTGCAAACATGTTAGTTAGGTACGGCTCCGCGGCTTTCCAATCGATACCTGCTGCTTTTGGACCAACGCCTACAGCAGTAGAGAGCTCGTATTCACGTTTGGTTTGATTCGTGAGTTCATCTAACTCTGCACGCATGGTTTTCACCAAATAGGTAAAGGCCTCACGCTCAGATGCTTTTTGTTCATCAGAAAGCTTGGTGTCAGGGTTCCAAGGCGACGTTGTTAAACCGCCACCACCTGGGTATTCCCAATCCAGATCAATACCATCAAAGAAATCATATTGAGCAATCAACTTAACGGCAGTTTTTGAGAATTGATCCATCGCTTGTTTGCTTTTCGCCATAGCATGGAACGGTTCGGACATTGTCCAACCACCAAAAGAAGGGAGCATTTTAAGATCAGGATGTTGTTTCTTCATTTCAGCAAGTTGAGCGAAGTGGCCTTTGTATGGCACGTTAACGGAGACATCGCCAAAGTCCTTTTCTAATGCTGCTTCGGTATCGACAATGATCGCCGTATACGGATCTTTTCCTTCACATTGTTCGGCAACCAGTTTTTGTACCGTTTCAGAAGCACCGGTATGAGGGCCGCACATACTAAGAAACGCGTAAATCACGTGCGTCAGTTTATCGGCGGGAATATCGTTCACCGTGTATGGGTTTTCTGCATTTGCGTACTGCCAATCCGCAAAGTAACCCGCTACGACTTTTCGCTCGGCGTGCGCCGCACCAGTTAGCCCCATAATCAGTGCAGCAAGAAGTGTCTTTTTCATTGTGTTCTCCAGAGTAGATGTACAAATTTAAAGCTACTCCTAGAGAATATTTTTAACTTGAAAACGAAATCAGGCTGCGAGTCATTTATAACTCCTCGCAGCCTGATTACATAAATTGCATATTATTTGTGCTAACTCTCAGATGCCGCGTTGCCGTGCATTTGCTCATCTAAGTTGAGCACCGTTAATGCGTTGCTGACGCTTGTGGCGATCACGTCTATCGCTCCGGTTCTTAATGCTCCAAGTAAGGCGAGCGGCTTACTGTTCTCCGCTGCAATCGCGATGACTTCCGATATTGGGCGAAACTCTTCAATACCAAGGCCAATCACTCGGTCACTCATTACGGTGTTGGCAACATTACCGTGAATATCAAAGAAATCATAACCTGCAAAGTCCCCGACCACGCCTTGTTGAAGTCTCGACTGAACGACCTCATCTGGCGTAAACCAACCTAAGTCCACCATGTAACTGTTTTCGCTCATGTCACCAATACCGACCAAAGCGACATCGGCTTTACGTGCTAAATCGAGCGTTTGTTTCACGGTTGCATTTTGCATGAAAGCCAACTTCTGTTCTCTGTTCTCTGCATAAGCCGGCGCATAGAGAGTTTCGGACGTTCCACCGTACTTTTTCGCTAACTGACGACAAATGTGATCGGCGTTATACATACCACCACGTGGGTGAATACCGCCGATACCACATACAAATTTACAGTCACGCGGCGTAATAACACCAATATGGTGAGCGACAGAAGATACGTTACGCCCTTGTCCAACGGTCACCACCATGCCGTTTTTAAGCGTGCTGGTGAGATAATTGGACACCAATCCCGACACCTGTAGTCGTTGTGCCTCTTCATTTGGCTGATCAAGAGCAACAAGCGCGCGCTTAACGCCGAATCGCTCGATCAAACGTTGTTCAATCTTGGCGCTAAACACCGGGTGGTATTTAACGGTAATTTCAACGATGCCTTCATCACGCGCCTGCTTGAGCATTCGCCCGACCTTTGCGCGTGATATGGCAAATTTTCTCGATATCTCTTCCTGAGTCGCACCGTCTTGATAATACGCGACGGAAATCTCTGTCAACAAATCCGTGTTTTCAATGGAAATATCTTGATTAGAACTGCTCATGGTTTCTCTCGCCCTTTAAGAGGATCGATATTGTATGCAATAAGTGAGCATATGCTCATTGACTTAGCATATGTTCTTTATCAATTTAAACGCTACATTTGCTCATCGCAATAACATTTTCTCACTACAATTTTTTACCCTAGCGTACAACGCTCAACCTTTGAACAATAAGGGCAAACGTTTATTTGGGTTAACCACTAAACACACAGTAAAAAAACGTTGATGAAGTTCACTATAAGTCGATTTCAGCGATTGACTTTCAGCATAGATAGGATAAATATGGACACATCATTTACTCAGCTATCGATCAAATGTTCATGGCATTTGTTCGGTAACGAAATTTTCCGTAGTTGGCTGAGCAGATGTCTCATTAAATACGATGAGACGATTAGCTAACTCGCTTGCAAATGCACAAGCTGTGGCAACAAAAACCACGCTTAAGCCCATTTAAATAGGATGATCGATTATGAGCAACAAGTTAGAGCAACTTCGTAAACTAACGACTGTAGTAGCAGACACTGGCGAAATTGATGCAATCAAAAAGTATCAACCAGAAGACGCAACAACTAACCCTTCTCTTATCCTGAAAGCCGCTCAAATCGCAGAGTACGCACCTCTAATCGATGCTTCAATCGAATATGCTAAAGCACAGAGCAACGACAAAGCTCAACAAGTTCAAGACACTTGTGACATGCTTGCAGTAAACATCGGTAAAGAAATCCTAAAAACTATTCCAGGTCGTATCTCTACAGAAGTTGACGCGCGCTTATCTTACGATATGGAAGGCAGCGTAGCGAAAGCACGTCAACTAGTAAAAATGTACAACGATGCTGGCATCACTAACGACCGCATCCTTATCAAACTAGCGTCTACTTGGGAAGGTATCCGCGCAGCAGAAATCCTAGAGAAAGAAGGCATCAACTGTAACCTAACGCTTCTATTCTCATTCGCTCAAGCGCGTGCTTGTGCAGAAGCTGGCGTATTCCTAATCTCTCCATTCGTTGGCCGTATTATGGACTGGTACAAAGCGAAAGAAGGCCGTGACTTCGAAGCTTCAGAAGATCCAGGCGTACTGTCTGTAACTAAGATCTACAACTACTACAAAGAGTACGGCTACAAAACTGTCGTAATGGGCGCAAGCTTCCGTAACATCGGTGAGATCCTAGAACTAGCTGGCTGTGACCGTCTAACTATCGCTCCTGCTCTACTTGCAGAATTAGAAGCTGCAGAAGGTGAAGTGGTTGAGAAGCTAGTTGATTCTAAAGGCGCAGCTGAGCGTCCTGCACCAATGACTCATTCTGAGTTCCTATGGGAACACAACCAAGACCCAATGGCGGTTGAGAAACTGGCTGAAGGCATCCGCAACTTCGCCGTTGACCAAGGTAAACTAGAAGCGATGATCGAAGCTAAGCTTTAATTGCTTACCAAAAGCGAGTAGCCCGTCTACTCGCTTTTACCATCAGCGCTTATTCAAGATTTTCTATTTGAACTTGTTTCGACGAGTTCCCTCTATTCAAACCCTTATCGAGAAGTAATCACTATGGATCGTAAATATCTAGCAAATGCAATTCGTGCGCTAAGCATGGATGGTGTTCAACAAGCTAACTCTGGTCACCCAGGTGCACCTATGGGCATGGCTGATATCGCTGAAGTTCTTTGGCGCTCTCACCTAAACCACAACCCATCAAACCCTGAGTGGGCAGACCGCGACCGTTTCGTACTGTCTAACGGCCACGGCTCAATGCTAATTTACTCTCTACTGCACTTGAGCGGTTACGAGCTATCTATCGATGATCTGAAAAACTTCCGTCAGCTTCACTCTAAGACTCCTGGTCACCCAGAGTACGGCTACGCGCCTGGTATCGAGACCACAACGGGTCCTCTAGGTCAAGGCATCACTAACGCGGTTGGTATGGCTCTAGCTGAGAAAGCGCTAGCAGCACAGTTCAACAAAGAAGGCCACGACATCGTTGACCACTTCACTTACGTGTTCATGGGCGACGGCTGTCTAATGGAAGGTATCTCGCACGAGGCATGTTCTCTAGCTGGTACACTAGGTCTAGGCAAACTGATCGCATTCTGGGATGACAACGGCATCTCTATCGATGGTCACGTTGAAGGTTGGTTCTCTGACGACACGCCTAAGCGTTTTGAAGCGTACGGCTGGCATGTAATCCCGGCAGTAGATGGTCACGATTCTGAAGCGATCAACGCAGCAATCGAAGCGGCGAAAGCGGATCCTCGCCCTACACTGATCTGTACTAAGACAATCATCGGTTTTGGTTCACCAAACAAATCTGGTTCACACGATTGTCACGGTGCGCCACTAGGTGCAGAAGAAATCGCAGCAACACGCAAAGAACTAGGTTGGGAGCACGGTCCTTTTGAAATTCCGCAAGAAGTCTACGCAGAATGGTCAGCGAAAGAAACAGGCGCAGCTAAGGAAGCAGCGTGGAACGAGAAATTTGCAGCTTATGAAGCAGCGTACCCTGAGCTGGCAGCTGAATTTAAACGCCGCGTAAACGGTGAACTTCCTGCACAGTGGGAAGAGAAAGCAAGCCAAATCATTGCCGATCTTCAAGCAAACCCAGCAAACATTGCGTCACGTAAAGCATCTCAAAACGCTCTAGAGGCATTTGGTGCTCTACTACCTGAGTTCATGGGCGGCTCTGCTGACCTAGCGCCGTCTAACCTAACCATGTGGTCTGGTTCTAAGTCTCTAGAAGCAAGTGACTTCTCTGGTAACTACATCCACTACGGTGTACGTGAATTCGGTATGACGGCGATCATGAACGGTATTGCGCTACACGGTGGTTTCGTTCCTTACGGCGCGACATTCCTAATGTTCATGGAATATGCTCGTAACGCAATGCGTATGGCGGCTCTGATGAAGATTCAGAACATCCAAGTGTACACGCACGATTCTATCGGTCTTGGCGAAGATGGCCCAACTCACCAACCGGTTGAGCAAATGGCATCGCTACGTCTAACGCCAAACATGAGCACATGGCGTCCATGTGACCAAGTTGAATCAGCAGTGGCTTGGAAACTAGCGATTGAACGTAAAGATGCACCAACTGCGCTTATCTTCTCTCGTCAGAACCTAGCGCAACAAGAGCGTGATGCGGAGCAATTAGCAAACATCGCGAAAGGTGGTTACATCCTGAAAAATTGCGAAGGCAAGCCAGAGCTAATCCTTATCGCAACAGGTTCTGAAGTTGAACTAGCAGTAGAAGCAGCAGCACAGCTAACTGCTGAAGGTAAGAAAGTACGCGTTGTTTCAATGCCATCAACAGATGCATTTGACGAGCAAGACGCCGCTTACCGTGAAGCCGTTCTACCATCAGACGTAACAGCTCGTATCGCTATCGAAGCAGGTATTGCTGACTTCTGGTACAAGTACGTAGGCTTCGACGGTCGCATCATCGGTATGACTTCATTCGGTGAATCTGCACCTGCTGGTGAACTGTTTAAAATGTTCGGTTTCACTACTGAAAACGTAGTAAATACAGCAAAAGAACTACTAGCGTAATTTCAGTAAAAAGATAATCAGTTTTCTCTATTGCGAATGTGAAAACTGAAAAGCCCCGCCAGCAATGGCGGGGCTTTCTTTTATCTTGCCCCTATTTGTGTAAACACAGCCAGAAAGTGAACACAACGACTTTCGTTACGGCTATTTGTCTTCAAATCGAAGCGCGAGCTGATAGAAATCTTGTACTTGCTCTTTCAACTGACGGCTGTTTTGCTCTACGGAGTGCGTTGCTGCCAAGTTTTGCTCTGCCGTAGAAGCAATAGAGTGAATATGCTGATTTACATCGCTGGATAGCTTCAGCTGGTTATTCGCCGCTTCCGCCACATCGACCATCAACCCACTCATGCTTTGCATCATCTGTTCAACCTCAGACAAACGAAGCGCGCTTTGTTCGGCACATGTATCCGTTTGCTCTTTGTTTGCCAGAATGTCTTTTTGCCAACTTTGTATCGTCGCCAACATAGCAGAGATAGACGCTTGGATTTGTTCAGTTGCATTGGATGTGCGACCAGAGAGCGCGCGCACCTCATCGGCAACAACAGCAAAACCACGACCTTGCTCACCCGCCCTCGCCGCTTCAATTGCCGCGTTAAGTGCCAGTAAATTGGTTTGTTCTGCGATCCCACCAATCTCTTCCATCAAATGATTCACTTTCTGCGCCTGATCACTCAGTTGATACGTCGTTTCCGTCGCTTTTTCAGCTTGAAGGCTCAACTGCGTTAGATTGGTGTGCGTTTGATCGATGGTTTCCTTCGCCATCAAGCATGACTTCAAGGTGTCATCAATTAGCATATGGGCATCATTGGTGCTAGAAGAGACTGAATTCGCCGAAGACTCCACCTCTTGAGTCGCATCACGTACGCGATGAATATCGGTGTTTTGCTGATTTAATGCAGCCGAAACTTCTGCTGTGGTTTGGCTCAATTCTTCAGCACAATGCTGCAACGGCAGTGCGGAGTCAGTCATTCTTCCCAACACGGTTCGAATTCTTGCGGACAGCATTTTGATATGGAAATCAGCAATCGAAAATGCCGTGTTGCCGGAATAGATCAAGCGACTCACGCTGTCGTATTGCTTTTGTAACTTTTTCAGTTGTTGAGGCGTATCAATTAATTCTTGGCGGAATAACAACGCTAGAACACTCGCAGGTAGTGCACTTGCAAGCCAAGCCAATGGACCTTCAATAGACAATGCATATGCGGCGGCCGGTGCGGTCAATGCGCCAAGTAGAATCGCATAGCGAATGGTTTCATTGAGTTTCAACGACCAAGTGCGACCTGATTTCTCGGCGGCGCGCATACTCTTGTAGGCTTTCGTGGCTATATCAACCCACTCTCGCTTTGGCTTCACGCGCACAGATTGATAACCAACAACGTGGTTATTTTCATAAATAGGGGTGACATAGGCATCAACCCAATAGTAACCACCCGACTTAGTGGCATTCTTAACCATGCCGCGCCAGGCTTTGCCTTGCTTAAGACGTGCCCACATATCGCCGAAAGCGGCTTTAGGCATGTCATTGTGGCGAACGATATTATGGTTCTGACCGACGAGTTCTTCGTGAGTGTACTCAGCAACACGGCAAAAGGCTTCGTTACAATACGTAATAACACCTTGTAGGTTCGTTGTTGAGACGAGTTCCTCAGACTCCCTCACGAGAGTTTCTTGAGCTTTATGAGAAATATTGACTGACATAGACGAAACCTCTGTAATTTTTATTGATTTTCGGCAAGATATATACAGGATTTTTATTTTTATTACAAAAAGTTAGACAAAAAGTCTTATCAATTCGACATTTTTAGTGTGGGAATTCACATTATCAATAAAAACATAAAGAAGAAGTTGTGGAGTTGAGCTAATAAACAAAACCCGACACGTTATGCCGGGCCATGTATAGAAGATCTAATCAAGCAGTTTGGGATTCCGTTTCTTTGTTCGTTTTCAAAGCAAACATCACGATGACGAGTAGCACAAAAGGAAGAACGTACAAATTAAGGTTTTGCCAACCTACGGTGGATTCGAGCCAGCCAGATAGTAATGCAGTGATAGTGACACAACTGAACACGAAGAATTCATTAAATGCCTGAGCCTTGCTCCTGTTTTTCGCTTCATAGCTTTGACTAAATAACCCAGTTGCCGCGATAAACATAAAGTTCCAACCAACGCCTAACAGAACTAAAGCAAGACTAAAGTGCCAAATGGACACTCCGTGTATGTTAATTCCAATACAAGCAACAAATAGCAATCCACCGGCTAAAATCATATTCTTCGCGCCAAACCGATCTATCAACCGTCCCGTGACAAACGCTGGTGCAAACATGCCCAGCACATGCCATTCGATCACTCCTGCCGCTTTGTCAAAATCAAAGCCACAACCAATCATCGCCAGAGGCGTTGCTGTCATTAAAATGTTCATCACCGCATACGCAACCATTGCGGCGATAACCGCTAGCATGAAATTAGGTCGACGGATAATATGCCCCACTTTATCCGCTTTAGTATGTAGAACTTGCGTGTGTGCTGGTGGAAAACGAATCGTTTGCAGCACGATCAACGCAGTTATATAAAGTCCAATAAGCACGGCAAAAGCACTAATGTACAAACCATCATCTGACCATTGCTGTGAATACACCGCCAAATTAGGGCCAAGTATCGCCGCTAGTACCCCTCCCGCCATAGATATCGAAATCGCCCTGTGTCTTGCCGACTCTTCACACACTTCAATAGCAGCAAATCTGTATAGCGTTCCGAAGCCAATACCAACACCGAGCAAAAAGGTAGAAACACAGAACAGATAGAAGTTCTGTTGACTTAACGCATACGTCGCTAGGCTGGCACCCAAAATGCCAATAACATTACCGAGACTAAACCCAAGGCGACGTCCCAACTTGCCCATAATTAGTGACGCAGGGATCGTCGCAGCCATCAGTCCTAAAAATTGCAGCGCAACGGGCAACGTAATAAAACTTGATGACGGCGCAAGTGTTTTGCCAATAAGGGCAATAACAGATATGAGTAAAATATTCCCTGTCATTAATAGGGCTTGGCAAAGGGATAATAGCCATACATTACGATTCAATTCCAAATTCCTTTTGGTTACAGCGCATACAGATAACATATAGGAAAGCAGAAACAATAGAAAGAGATGCGAGTAATTCTCAATAAAAAAGAGCCAGAAGCACAATGCCTCTGGCTCTTTAAAAAAGTTCTTTCTGTTGAGCTTATTTGTTACGGCGCGCTTTTACTGCATCTGAAAGCTGACGAAGTACGGTTTCCGTATCTTCCCAACCGATACATGCATCGGTAATCGACTGACCATAAGTGGCCGCTTTGCCATCTACTAGGTCTTGGCGACCTTCAACTAAATGAGACTCAATCATCACACCAAAAATTGCTTCTTCGCCACCAGCGATTTGCTCTGATACGTCATCAGATACCAACATTTGACGTTTGAACTGCTTCGAGCTGTTAGCGTGGCTAAAATCAATCATCACTTTTTTCGGTAGCCCTGCGCCGCCTAACTCGTTTTTAATTTGAGCAACATGCGCTGCACTGTAGTTTGGCTCTTTACCACCACGGAGAATGATATGGCAATCAGGATTGCCAGCGGTTTCTACGATCGCAGAATGACCGTATTTTGTTACTGATAAGAAGTGGTGAGAAGCACTTGCAGAACGAATCGCATCGCTCGCGATCTTAATGTTCCCGTCTGTACCATTTTTAAACCCAACAGGACAAGAAAGACCAGAGGCAAGCTCACGGTGAACCTGAGATTCTGTCGTACGAGCACCGATAGCACCCCAACTGATCAGATCCGCCACGTACTGAGGCGTAATCATATCTAGGAACTCACTCGCGGTTGGCAAGCCCATATCGGTAAGATCAAGAAGAAGCTTACGTCCAATACGCAGACCATCATTCAGCTTGTAGGTATCATTTAGGTAAGGGTCGTTGATCAGACCTTTCCATCCTACCGTTGTACGCGGTTTCTCAAAATAAACTCGCATCACAACTTCTAGTTGTTCACCAAGTTCATCACGTAATACTTTTAGCTTTTTACCATATTCAACCGCAGCAGCAGGATCGTGAATGGAACACGGGCCAACAATTACAAGCAATCGGTCATCTTTTCCTTCAAGAATATTGTGAATGGCATTACGGCAATCGAAAGTGGTCGAAGAAGCGGTTTCAGTCGCTGGGAACTTCTCTAATACTGCTACAGGTGGCAATAACTCTTTTACTCTATTTATTCTTACATCATCAGTTTGAAACATTACTTCTACTTCCTGGTTTTTATTTCCGACCCAATTTTTTGCCAACTGAACTCATTGCAACATTGTTCACAAAGCGAGCAGCATCAAGGGCTCTGGTCATTTTCTGTCTAGCGTTTAAGTAACTTATCGGCTTAGGCGTAGACTTGCAATCAGTTTTTGCAAATAAATGCAAATAAAAACCACCTGTTAACCACCGCGCACAATGTAAAATAAAGTTTACGAAAAAAAGTTCAAAATAATCATCAATTTTCTTATGACCCCAAAAATCTTTACTACAATGTAAGAAATATCAGAAGTTTGTGAGGTGTTATTGGTTATTAAATGTTGATCAAGTTCAAAGATATTGTTGCTTGATATGAAATGATTAGAATATTAAACTAATTTCTTATAAACGCTGGTTTTTTCTAATTTTTTGATAAAACGAAGTAGAAATTAATATGCAATCAATACAAGGAAACATTATGAACAAAGTAGCAATTGCAGTAGCAGCAGTGGTAGCTGGTAGTAGCGCGCTTTTAAACTCTGCTCAGGCTGAAATGTATATCGGGGGCAAAGTAGGCATGACTACACTTGACGATGCTTGCTATCTAAATAGCCCTTGTGATGATGAAGCTTTTGGTGCTGGACTACATATCGGTTATGACTTCACCGATATCATCGGGCTAGAGTATGGTGTCGACTTCTTAGGCGATTACAAAGCTAACTTTAAGTCAGGGGCTAATACAGTTAATACGATCGACGGCAATTTAACGGCTTTAACTCTCGCACCTAAATTTAACTGGCACTTGAACGAATCTTGGAACTTATTCGCTAAGATCGGTGGTGCTTACATGATGTCTGATGACGAAAAAGATTTCGTTCCAACTGGCTCGCTAGGTGCTGAATACACTATCGACAGAAACTGGAGCGTACGCGCAGAATATCAACGCTATCAAGACCTGTCTGATGACGTATGGGACGACATGGACGCTAACTTCTTCGGTATCGGCTTTAACTACAAATTTGCGGCTGCGCCAGTGGTTGCGGCAGTTGTAACAGAAGAAGTGGTTGAGCCAGATCCAGAACCAGTGATGATGAGCAAAGTGCACAAAGAAGAGTACGGTACAGGTACGTTTGAATTCGACAGTGCTAAGCTAACAGACTCTGTTTCGGAGCGTCTAGACAACTTCGTATCATTCTTGAACGAATACCCTCAAGCTCAAGTAGAGATCACTGGCTACACGGATAGCTCTGGTCCTGCGACTTACAACCAAAAACTGTCTGAGCGTCGTGCTCAATCTGTTGCGGATTATCTAACTGCTGCAGGCATTGACTCAGATCGTTTAACTGTGAAAGGCATGGGTGAAGAAAACCCAGTTGCTGACAACAGCACTCGTGAAGGTCGTGAGAAAAACCGTCGCGTAGAGGTTGTGGTTCCTTCGTTTGAATATCAAGAGCTAGTTCAACCTGAATAAACATCTATGATACTTTATCTATGATGTTGTAACAGTTAATGGGGTGCGTTTGCACCCCATTTTGATCTCGCTTTATCGCTCTTTTTACTATGGTTTTGGAAAAAAGATTAACTCGTTATCTTGCACCATAACGCAATCCATACCCGCTGCATGCGCCGCTCGTTTACCTAGCTCGGTATCCTCGAATACAAGACATTGTGACGCTTCCAACCCAAGATGCTCGGCCGCCACCAAAAAGGTATCCGGAAAAGGCTTATGGTTCTCTACATCACTCGCTGTTACCACAACATCCAACTTGTCCAATAAACCGGAGTGGCTCAATAAGCGCATGGCACTTTCTCGTTGACTGCCAGTCCCGACCGCTATTTTCTTGTGGCCTAAATATTCTTCTAACACGATATTAGTGCACGGAATAACGTCCCCGTGCAGCTCCATAGCAGCGAACGTTTCCATTTTAAATGTAGCGACGGTTTTAGGATCTAATGAAAGCTCATGCACACGGTTTAGCTCCTCAACAATTTTAAAGCTCGGCATGCCCCCTAAACTGTGAAACCACTCCTGACAAAACGGAAAATCAAAGCGATCTGCGGTTGCTTGCCAAGCAGCCAAATGGGCTGGCATGGTATCTATTAAAGTACCATCCATATCAAATATGAATCCCTCATAGGGCCTAAAATCAATCGTGCTCATGTCTTTTCTTCTATTTGTACATCTGTGATGTTAATTTATCAGCTCTTTCAATCGTCCTTACCGGCATTTACTTATCATGCTCAAAATTTCGAACTCCGTCACAATTCAAGAGTGGGAAATTCAATTATCCCCAATTAGAGCTCAAGGAAATGGTGGCCAGAACGTTAACAAGGTAGCGTCCGCTATACATTTACGCTTTGATATCCGACATTCCAGCTTACCTGACTTCTACAAAGAACGATTACTTGCTCTTTCTGACAGTCGTATAACTAAAGATGGCGTGATCATCATCAAAGCGCAACAATTTCGCACGCAAGAACAAAATAAGGAAGACGCCCTGAATCGGCTTCAAGCTTTAATTAAAGCTGCCGCCTTACAGGAGAAGAAGCGTATTAAAACGAAACCAACCCGCGCTTCTCAACGCCGAAGACTTGATACCAAGAACAAGCATGGAGCGAAAAAGCAGCAACGTAAGAAAGTGCTGTATTAATGCATGTCGTTTTCTCGACATGTTAGTTGAACAACGTTTGCTAGCCCTTGGGAAATCTCATTGGATTTCTCTTTTTAGTTACTTATTCAGGAAACAACAATATGACTATTAGGCAAAAACTCTACTTCCTCGGAGTTATCGCCATTTTAGGCATCGTGGCCCTTTTGGGTACGTCATCCCATTTCGCCAATAAGAGCAATGAACTTAACAACGCCATCAAACTCGTTGGCGATCTAGAAATACGTTTACTCAACTTACGCAGAAACGAGAAAGATTTCTTACTGCGTAGTAATGACAAATACTTAAGCAAATTTGATGCGAATGTTGATAAGTTTCTAAATACAGAAAAAGAGCTTGCGAGCATACTCACGAGCAATGAATTACCTTCCAGTCAACGATTCAAACAAGACCTCCTTGCATACCAAAAGGGCTTTCAGAATCTGGTCAGTGCTTACCAACGCTACGGACTTGATGCAAAGAGTGGCCTTCTTGCTGCTTACGAGCAAGCACTGTTAGAAGCCAAGCAACGCTCCGACCACCAGCAATTGCTGGCGTTGGTTCGTTTTGACTCTGCGGTCAAATCAGGTCAATTCAATAGTGATTTGCTTGTTGGGCTATATGCTCCGGAGCTCATCAAAACAGGTAAGCTAGTAGCGGCACAAAAACAAGTTGTAGGGGTCGCTTACGACCAAGGCCTACTTGGTGAAACTCGCGCATTATCTCATGCCGTAGAAGAGCAATTTGAAACCTTTTCGACAGCCCTTAGCTCTGCTGCTGCAAAGCGTGATGAACAAATGTCGACCATCAAGCAAGTCATTACTGCCCTGATCTTAGGTGTTATTTTCGCATTGATTTGGCAGATCTCTCACTCAATCAATACACGAGTAAACAGCTTGCTTGGTACCATTCGAAGCATTAGCGAAACAAACAACATGGGACTGCGCTCTGACTTGAAAGGCAAAGATGAGCTATTTGATATCAGCCACCACCTGAATGATCTGTTGGATAAGCTTGAGCAGTTAATTAGTGGCACCCAAGAAAAATCGGCGCAGTTAACGGCCAGTACCGATAATATGCATCGTGAGCTAGAAGGGGTTATGGAGCAGTTCCATACTCAAACGGACCACACTGCATCGATGGCTACTGCGGTTCAGCAAATGGTGGCAACGATAGGCGAAATATCGGAAAGCACGTCGGTTGCGGTAGAGGGTGTGCATCAAGCCGCGAATAATGCCGAACAAGGCCGAAGTGTTGTTGAAACTACTGTAACCAACATTGGTCAATTGACCAGTATTTTATCGAACAGTCAGCAGTCGATTGGCTCGTTGAACCAACATGTAGATAAAATTGGTGGTGCGGTGAACATCATCCAAGAAATTGCGGAACAAACTAACTTACTGGCTCTCAATGCAGCAATTGAAGCCGCGCGAGCGGGCGAACAAGGTCGTGGCTTCGCCGTTGTTGCCGATGAAGTACGTGCCCTAGCTAGCCGAACTCATCAATCTACCGAGGAAATCACGCGAGTTGTTGTTGATATTCAAGCTCAAATGTCTACGGTCGTGGCGGATATTGATCAATGTAACGATCAAGGACAACAAACGCTTAATGCCTCTGAAAAACTGGATTCTAGCCTGCAGCAGATCATCACTGACATGCATGCAATCCAAGGCAATTCGGAGCGCATTGCTTCTGCGATTGAAGAGCAAGGTATCGTGATGAACCAAGTTAGTGGCTCAATCACCGAGCTTAACGCAATATCTGAGAATAACATGCAATCCGCTCAGGAATGCTTGCATGAAGTGAACTCTGTCTCTGCTCAAGCTCATGATATGGATGAAGCCGTTGCACAATTCAAAACTGCGCTAAAATAACCCTTTTTCAAAATAGAAAGCCCGAGGCAATCATTGCTTCGGGCTTTTTTTTTCAATTGTCACTTCGTGCTTACTGCGCACTTCGGATGTGATTATTCATCATCAAGAGGAACCAGCTTGGTGTTGCCGCCATGAACTTTCTCACGCTGTCTTTGCACCAGAGCGTAGAAGCCTGGGATCAAGAATGTACCTGCTAGAAGCACACACAATAGACCACCAATCAGCGACACGCCGAGTGAGTTTTGACTCACGTGCCCCGCGCCAGCGGCAAAGATAAGCGGGAAGATACCCAGGATAAATGACCATGATGTCATATTCACAGCGCGGAAACGTAACGTGCCTCCTTTAACCGCTGCGCTATCGATATCAGCATCTTTTTCTTCTCGCTCTTGCTTGGCGAACTCCACAATCAAAATTGCGTTTTTCGCCGCCAAGGCTATGAGCAAGACAAGACCAATTTGGGCATACAAGTTAAGCGGCGTGCCAGTTAGATTCAACGCAAGGAAGGAACCTAACGTTGCTACTGGGACCACCAAAATGATGGCTAATGGAATACTCCAGCTCTCATATTGTGCCACCATGAACAAGTAAATGAAGATCAAAGCCAGTGCAAACGCATAAATGGCTTGGTTACCCGCAAGTACTTCCTGGTAGGCCATACCTGTCCATTCATACGTGTATCCCTGCGGGAGAACTTCAGCAGCAACGCGTTCCATTGCAGCAATCGCATCACCACTAGAGTAACCCGGAGCTGGTTGGCCTTGAATGATAGCACTACGGTACATGTTGTAACGCCATGCTACATCAGGCTCGAACACTTGCTCGTAGCTCACTAGCGTACTTAGCGGAACCATATCGCCGTTCGAAGAACGAACATGGAAACGCTCTAGATCTTCCATGCTGCTACGGTGCTGGCTATCAGCTTGCATGGTTACGCGGAAGTTCTTACCAAACATGGTGAAGTCATTCACATAAAGCGAACCTAAGTTGCCTTGCAAGGTTTGGAAAATAGACGACAGTGAAATACCCAACTGCTGTGCTTTCTCACGGTCGATATCAACGTAGTAGTGAGGGACATTCGCGCGGAACGTACTAAACGTGTAGGCAATTTCAGGGGCTTGGTTGGCCGCTTGGATCATTTCTCCCATGACCATCGACAAATCGGTACGGCTTCGCCCTAGCGTATCTTCAAGCACAAACTCAAAACCAGACGCTGCCCCCATACCAGGAACCGCTGGTGGCCCCATCGCAAACACAACCGCTTGAGGCAACTCTGTTGCAGCACGACCGTTAATACGCGCCGCGATAGCATTGGCAGAGTGTTCCCCTTGCAACGAGTTACGAGTATCCCAGTCATGCAGTTTGATAAACACAGATGCACCGTTTGATGCTGCTGCGCCTGTCATAAACGAGTAACCGTTCGCAACCGTCACGCCATCCACACCAGGTTCTTCACCAATCATGTTCATTAAATCATTGGTGACTTCTTCAGTACGAGATAAAGATGCTGAATCTGGTAGCTGAACGTTAACCAGCAAAATGCCTTTATCTTCTTGAGGAACAAACGCTGTTGAGGTGGTTTTCGCAAAGAAAGTGACCGCCGCGATAGCGACTATAAAGAACGTCACGAGTAGCAAAGATTTCTTCACCAAGAAACCAGCGACCTGACCATAACGCGTTGTGATACGCTCTAAGCCTCGGTTGAAAGCCTGGAACCAGTTAGCGGTGTTGCCCCCACCCTGCTTCAATACCAAAGAACAAAGTGCTGGAGACAGCGTCAATGCGTTAATGGATGAGATCACAACCGAAATACAGATGGTCAAAGCGAACTGGCGATACATGATACCAGTGATACCCGGCAGCATCGCGACTGGTATGAATACCGCAAGTAAAACCAAGGTCGACGTGATGATTGGGCCCGTTACTTCTTTCATCGCTAGCAATGTCGCTTTACGCGGTGAAATGGTTGGGTCTTTCGCCATGGTGGTATCGACGTTTTCGATAACCAGAATCGCATCGTCCACCACGATACCAATCGCGAGGATCAAGCCAAACAAAGTGACCGTATTGATGGTGAAGCCCGTCGCCTGCATGATGGCAAACGTACCAATCAGAGAAACGGGGATCGCAACAACAGGAATCAAAGTTGCACGCGCACTACCCAAAAACAAGTAAGTTACAGCAATCACCAATAGAATCGCTTCAATCAGCGTTTTCACTACCCCTTTGATCGATTCAGATACGAACACGGTTGTATCGTAGCTGGTCTCATACGCCATTCCCTCAGGGAAGTTTTTACTCAAGTCCTCAAGCAGCTCCATGACGGCCTGACCACTTTCTAACGCGTTCGCATCCGATTGAAGAGACAATGCAACAATTGACGCGTCCTGACCACGGAATTTACCGTTACCATCGTAGAACTTTTTACCTAGTTCGACACGAGCGACATCTTTCAGATAAACCGTGGAACCATTTGGATTAGCTCGAAGGACAACGTTCTCAAACTCGCTCACGCTTTCCAAGCGACCTTTGGTCACAAGGTTAAACTGAACTTCTTGCGGATTGTTGTATGGTGCTGCACCAACACGCCCTGCCGCAACTTGAACGTTTTGTTCAGCCAAAGCGGCGTATACGTCTGACGTGGTTAGCTTAAGGTTGGCCATTTTTTCCGGATCTAACCAAACACGCATTGCGTATTCGCCACCACCAATCACGTTAACTTCACTAATGCCTTTCGCACGAGCCAGCTGATCTTTTACATTCAAGTTAATGTAGTTAATCAAGAACTGATCGTCATATTTACCATCAGGTGAATAGAAGTTAAGGACCATCAGCAAGTCAGGTGAGCGTTTTTTCACCGTCACACCAACCATGCGCACTTCTTGAGGCAGTTTTGACTCGATCTGTGACACACGGTTTTGCACGTTTACTTGCGCCATGTCTGGATCGGTCCCAACATCGAACGTGACATTTAGGCTGTATGAGCCATCGTTCGCGCTCTTTGAAGACATGTAGATCATGTCCTCAACGCCATTGACCGACGTCTCTATGGGGTCCGCAATGGCCTGCTCGACAACTTCCGCACTCGCACCGGTGTAGTATGCCGAAACACTGACTGATGGCGGACTTATCTGTGGGTACTCCGCCACTGGCAAAATCGCCAGTGAGATCGCGCCTGCTAGCGTTAATATGATCGAAATAACCAGCGCGAATTTAGGTCTCTGAATAAAGAAACGACTTAACATAGTGCCCCCTACTGCTTATCTTCAGCAGGTGTTTGAATGCGCACTTCTACACCATTACGCACACGCTGTAGGCCCTGTGTAATAACCGTATCTTCCTGTTCGAGGCCTTCTCGAATGATAATGCCTTGTTCAACCTGAGGTCCAAGCTCGACGTTACGACGCTCTGCCACACTTCCCTCAGCCATCACCATCACAAAGTCACCTTCTAAGTCAGTCTGTACGGCACGTCGTGGGATAACAATAACGTCTTTCGTGTTCTTATCTCTCAAGTTCACTTTGATGTGCTGACCCGGAAGTAACTTCTGCTCTGGGTTTGGCACTAGCGCACGCATTGCAATCGTACCAGTTTTGGTATCAATACGATTACCTAAGAAATCGAGCTTACCGAGATGCTCAAAAAACTGGCCATTTTCCAGCTCAAGCTGAACTTCAACTCTGTTTGATTCTGCTGAGCCGTCGCCTTTGACTTGATCCATACCCATGGCTAAACGCTCGCGCTCACTCACACTAAATGAAGTATGCACTGGGTCTAAGCTCACCAATGTCGTCAGCACGCCAGATGAAGGGGAAACAAGATCACCGGTACTAACTTTGGTATCGCTAATGCGACCGCTGAACGGAGCTCGGATTTGAGTATAAGAAAGGTTAACTTCAGCAAGCTTAAGCTGAGCATTTGCTGCTTCTAGCTCTGCTTTCGCACCAAGAAGTGCCGCAGTTAAGGCGTCAAACTCAGATTGAGAGATACTACCGCGAGGCAACAAGTTTTTACCTCGGGTGTGGTCTAGTTCCGCTTTTTTTAGCGCGGCTTTTGCTTGTGCAAGTGCCGCTTTAGCGCTCGCGACTTGTGCTTCAAAAGAAGATGGCTCGATAGAATAAAGAAGCTGCCCTTTTTCTACCATTTGCCCCTCTTCAAAGTGACGAGCTTTTAAATAGCCAGAAATCTGCGCGGTAATATTGGTATCTTCTACTGCTTCAATGCGACCGATATAAGACTTGCTCGGTTGGTAGTCGATAACCGTGACATCCTGAGTCACTACGAGAGGCGCTTGGCCTTCCCTTTGGGCATTATTAGCTTCCCCGCATCCAGCGAGGATTGCTGTAGCCGCCATTAGTGCGACAAGTGGTTTCTTTTGCATGTATTTACCGTCTTTATAGAACAGGATATTGTTGAATTCCCATCAACCTTACTCCTTGCTGCCACTGAAAACTTCACTCAAAAGCCCCCAAAATGTTTCTAAATGTAAACATGAGAAACAAAAAGAAAATAAAGTAATTTAGTTAACAGTGATATTTAACGAACAATACACAAGCAGCTCAATCATAACTATTTGATATACACTCTCAGGCATCGTGCATTTAGAGGCGCTAGGAAACACTAAGTGAGATATCGTATAAAGACGGAAAGTGAGATTCGGTGCTCAAGATAAGAACGTTTTATGGTTAAAAAGACAAAAAATGACGCCTTCATACTCAAGACCCCGATTTTGACTATTTTTTTAATATAAATGGGTTATCATTCAATTAATTCAACGCCTTCGACAGAGAGGATGACTATGATTTCTAAATGGGCAAAACGCTTTTACCAGATGGCAGAACTAGTGGCGTCATGGAGTAAGGACCCATCAACACAAGTCGGTGCAGTTATCACTAAACAGAATCGCATTGTATCTGTTGGATTTAATGGCTACCCGCACGGTGTTTCTGACAGTGTCGATACCGATGAACGCGAGTTGAAATACCTTAAAACACTACACGCGGAAGAGAACGCAATTTTGTTCTCAAAACGTGATTTAGACGGATGTGATATTTGGGTGACTCATTTTCCATGTCCTAACTGCGCGGCAAAGATCATTCAAACAGGGATCTCACACGTGCACTGCCCTGAGCAATCTGAAGACTTTCTATCTCGCTGGGGAGATAAAATCCAAGTCAGCCAAGACATGTTCGATCAAGCGGGTGTGAAAGTCGACTGGCTACCACTAGAAGACATTGAAATTGAAGACAAAGACGTACGTTAATGTTTCGTTTTTGAATTTAAAAATAGCCCAGATGACTCTGGGCTATTTTTCCCCATTCAATCGACAAGAACCGCTCGACCTACTCTGTTAACCGTGTTTTTTCGCGGTGAGTTCAGCAATTTTGACGATGACAAGCACTGACTTCTCCATCATTTCAACCGAAATAAACTCATGAATCCCATGGAAGTTAAAACCACCAGTGAAGATATTCGGGCACGGCAACCCCATAAAAGATAAACGAGCGCCATCTGTACCACCACGAATAGGTTTTATAATTGGCTCCACATCACACGCTTCCATCGCTTGCTTTGCTAGCTCAATGATATGCGGGTAAGGCTCAACCATTTCTCTCATATTGTAATAGCTGTCTGTTATTTTCAGTTCTACAGAACCATGGCGTAAGCCCGCGTTCATATCATCAACGAGTTTCTGCATAAAGGCTTTTCGCTCTTCAAGGCCCTGACGATCAAAGTCTCGGATAATGTAACCAAGCTCGCTTCGCGCCACGCCCATTTCTGCCGATTTTAAATGGAAGAACCCTTCGTAGCCTTCTGTTGTTTCGGGAGTTTGATCTTGAGGCATTTGAACCTGAAATTTCGCAGCCAAGTTCATCGCATTAACCATTTTACCTTTTGCAGTACCAGGGTGAACGCTGACACCATGAAAAATCACATCGGCGTTTGCCGCATTAAAATTTTCGTATTCCAGTTCACCTTGCGGGCCACCATCAATAGTGTATGCCCATTTCGCGCCAAACTTTTCAACATCAAATAAATCTGCGCCCCGGCCAATCTCTTCATCTGGTGTGAAGCCGATACGAATGTCGCCGTGTGGAATGTCTGGATTTTCTAGTAACAGCGCGACCGCAGAGAGAATCTCAGCAATACCAGCTTTGTTATCCGCGCCAAGTAATGTAGTGCCATCGGTAGTGATAAGGTTATGGCCATGTAGATGATGTAAATCTGGGTATTGCACCGGAGATAACACTTCATCCCCCAACCCTAGCGCAATATCGCCACCTTGATAATCTTCAATAAATTGCGGTTTTACGTTTTTTCCTGAGGCGTCAGGCGCGGTATCCATATGGGCAATAAAGCCGATAGGCGGCACCTCATAATCAACGTTAGTTGGCAGTCTAGCCATCAAGTAGCCATTTTTATCTAATGTCACATCACTTAAGCCAAGTTCGATCATCTCTTTCTTAAGCAACTCAGCAAACACAAGCTGACCAGGCGAGCTTGGGCAAAGCGTAACATGTGGATTTGATTGGGTATCGAACGTGACGTAGCGAAGAAATCTTTCAACTAAATGTTTCATATTTATTCTCATTGTTTTTATACGATGAGGCTTTATCAACCATCAGTAAGCTGACCTTACCTCATCAAACCTCAAGCTATGTTACGCTCTTAGCTCAATAAGAATTTGCTTTGAATCATTTTTTCATAAGAAAGGCTAATGCACATCCCCTCGTCAATTGAAGCATGAATCTAATCTAATAATTCCTCAGCTAGTACTCGCCACTCTTTTACCTTACCGCGAAAATGACGCCATTGTTTATCGGTCATAGATTGAGAAATATCTAATGTCAGTTGATCGACCAGCACAAAGTTAGAATCAATATTTTTAGAAAGCTGCTCACTGTAATAGCTCTCTGGCTCGAACAACAGGCGCATAAATATATCCTGATAAGTGACAGCATTGGACTTGTTGTCGAACAGATATTCGAGCTCTTGATATATCGTTGCTCGATAACCTCTCCATAAAGGACTGTTAAGAGTGACTTGTTGAGAAAACGTTTGAGCTAATTGGCGCTGACTTTCTGATAGACTTCCCAACCACTCTTCCATCCATTCTTCTGTGTTATCTAGAATAATTTCACGTATTTCATCTTCCGTTTTATCCGCATATTTTGCGTTTCGCTCTTGATAATGCTCTTGTACATTACTCAGAAATTCCCGTTCTTGATCTTTCGTTAACTGTAAACTCAAAGCAAAAAGGTCTGGTGCCGCTTTGCTTACCACTCTATCGTAATGCGCTCGCATTCTATCTCGATTTTCCTGCAAATAATTTAGGGTGATATCGCTCGCTTTTAATCTCTCAAGCTCTTTTAAATGATCGATATATAACGGTAACTCTTCTTTCTTATGCCATTCTGCTAACAATAATAAGCGTTCTTCGACCAAGACTTCTTGTTCACCTTGCAGAGAAACATAATCCTCTATGTAATCGATAACGAACCAATCGATATTGCTGTATAGAAACTTCTTCGTACATCCGGCAAGAAGAAATACGAAACAAAATAGAAGGCCATAGCGAAGCACCTTATTAGATACACCCTGTAATTTAGTCACTTATTCGTATTCCCTTTTCTATTGATTAAGTTCTATACTCAACTTGTATCACTTAATATTGCGGCAAACTTACACCAGTGTGACAAATATTGATTGCCACCTTAATAACTGTCTCTTATACACATCTGACGCTGCCGACGAATAGC
>NZ_SHOE01000028.1:0-52624 GCF_012275705.1 Vibrio chemaguriensis | reverse complement strand
CAGATGTGTATAAGAGACAGTATTAGAGTTTTTTACTTACGCTTTCACTGCATCAGTTATACGCTTTTTCATGATACAAACGTAAACCTAATAATATGAGTGTATTTTCATTGCCATTTGATCGATGAGTGCCTACTAACATTGCAGCAACTGGAGAATCCCCTTGTCACCATGAAAGTCAAACATTAACAACGTGGTTGGTTGCCTAAAATGGTGATCTCTGACCGCAAAGGCGATTAAGGCTAGAGAAGAGCAACTGCCCATCGTGCCCCACAACTCATTGATAAGCTGCGGTTGTTCTGGGTTCGTGAATCGTTCTGCTTTAGCCCCCAGAGCAAAGCCGTAATCTTCCGAGTGCATGCGAAGGTTCGTCATATCGGAATACACTTCACCAAATAAATCGAGCTTTTTACTCGCACGTTGAACAAGTCGAAACATACCTCTTCGGTCTGAAGTATTTAATTCCGTATCAATATAGCCAAGTTGCGCTTGAGGCTTAAGTTTCAATGTCTCTATGGTATTTCTACGGCAAAGAATTAAACCTGCCCCACCCTCGCTCGGAATAACGCCCCATGGATTATTCGTACTCATTACCATCGCATCGTCGATGAGTGTTTGCATCGAATTCACCAAGGAATCGACACTGATACACATCATGGCATCGTATTTATCCAATGATTTCATAGCCTGGAGAACGAAACTAGGCCCACTGGCATGAACGGCATTCACCACAGAGACAAATTCAGCGTAGTGACTTTCACCAAGCCATTCTTGCACCTTTACTAGTGAAACAGACACAGGCACCGCTATAAGTAACGGAATCGGCTTTAAAGAACGCGGCAATTGTTCCAACAATGAATCAAGCAAGTGGGTTATTAACTCACACGTTTTCTCAAACTGCTCAATTTCTTTGGTGTATTCGATTTTTGCGTAAGTAAAACGCTCGATACCATCATCCCCTACACATTGGTCGAATCTTCCTAAATCAGCATACGAAACTGCACTGGCAATATCTAAATTCATACCGGTTGGCGTCATCACTTCCATACCTAGCACGTAACGGCCTGTTGAATTATGCATGCTCACTTACCTCTTCCAACTTAGTGATCGATGTCGACACCAACAAATGCTCTTTACCCTGACAAGGAAACGCAGCGGTGTAACTGATTGATATGGTTTTCTTTTCAGCATCAACGAATAAGGTGTACATCGCCATATCAACTTGATAGCTATCGTTATTAAAAACGGCAGTTGCTCGATATTTCTCTTTAGGAATACGGAATGAAAGCGTGTCATCATGACAAAAGCCACTCATCATCAAACGCTCCCCCCCACGAAGGAAGCCTTTGCACTGTTGATCAATAGGCGCGCTTTGGAAGAACCGCTTATCAAAATCGAGTGGCAACATTGGCTTGCGGTTCTCAATCCAGTCGTCATCGAACGTGCCAGCCAGCTTCTGGCGCGACTCAAAGAACGGAGGCACTGGCCCGAACCCCGCAACGCGTAGTTTTTTCACGTCGGAACTCCAATCCTCACGAGGATAAAAAACCGAAGGTGCTTTCTGTTCAAGCAATTCTTTGTTGGAATCGGCAACACCACCGCCTATTCGGTTACGTAAATCACCGCCTACCGCGCAAGTGTAATCAATGTCTTTTTCAATAAATGGGACTGGATTGCTCAGCGTGATACTGCCAGCATGCTCAACCCATACGCGTTCCCCGTGAATAGCGAGAGTCTTATCGATATGACCATCAATCAGCACACGACACTCTTGGTATGTCACTGGCTTTTTCGCGTAGCTGCGCGCTTTGCCGTAAACAAGTACATCTGTGTTGTCTTTGGTATACGCGAACTCGTGGTCAACTTTCATCGCAGAGAAGCCTTCTTCGCCCAAATATTGGGGATCATCGAAGATTTCACTTTCACCTAATTCGTGCCAAACCACACCATCGAATTGCCATGTGCGTTTGGCAACGACAACCCACACTTCATCGCCGTTTTCGTCACGTTGAAAACGACCTTTAAGTGATAGCTCAGGGTGCGTCTCAATATCCCATAACTGCATTGCTATTCCTTAAGTTGAATCGTTCGCTCGCAGAAGGTGCGGCCTTTAAATTGTTGAAGTTCCAGTCTTGCTGATGTATCGGCATCGCCATATCCCAAGGCACGTAGGCTCTGGATTGAATGCAGATTTGGCGCCATAGCCAGTCGCGGAACAGCACATCAACGTTAGAATCTTTCATCGCAGCTAACGTAGACTCGAAGCTCAATGCGTAACCCAAGCGGCTTGGTAGATTTTGGATGTGTTTTTCATCTTCCACCCACTCATTGAGAAGATCGACGATCTCTTCCCATTCATACTCGACACCAACATCTTGCGGAGTCAGAGGAAGAAGCTTTCCGTAGACGACATACAAGGCTTGAAGCCAAACTTCACCTTCAGCTTCCTCCAGACTTTCCAAGTGCTCGATGATTTGGGGCATCAACTTCCAATCACCACTCAGCGCAAAATCAACAGGTGCTAATGAAGAAGAGATATCAAACGCCTCAAACTCTTTTAACTCAAGCAACTTGGCATAAGTGAGCACTTGCGCTGATGGTAATCCATTTGGTTCGATGCCAAAGCTCTGACGGAACCAAGTGCCTCTGTCACGTTTGGTAATCAAACGTTCAAATAGATATTGTTCGCTGCCTGCATTGTCATTGAGCCAATCAATCCCCTCTTTCACGTCTTGTAAAGCGAGTAGTGGCAAAGCAACATGAGAGCTAATGATGCTGGCTTTGTTCCAGCGCTTGATGAGAGAGACGCTTAGTGTTTGACGTACACGTAAGCATTCAAAGTAAAACGCACTGGATGTCGCATTACCCTCAATAAGCTCCGAAAGCGTGCTATCCATAGATTCAACCGGAGATTGCACGGCAACGACCATTGCAGTTTTAGCGTCAATATCTTCGAGCAAACTCAGTCCACACAAAAGGTTATCAAGATCTGAACCTAGCTCTCCTTGTAACATGAGCCAGATATAGATTTCTGGCTCTTTGCTTCTTAATTGATGGAGTAAGCCCGGCGCTAATCGATAAAACGACAAGTACACCTGCTCCAGTTCTTCAATTTGGCGTTCGATCAGTTTGAGATACTCCAACTCACGACTTGGATAACCCCTTTTGTGAATTTGAACTCGCTGCCTGATTAAAAACCCGATACTTTCAGAAGCAATGGACAGCTTTTCATTACAGAAATCCAGCCATGTTACTGGCAACTGGGAAAGGTCATTCACAGCGCGCTCAGCTTTTGCTAACGCGCCTTCGACTTCTTGATTGGTTATGGGTGCCTTTAGGTGCTCGGCACCGATTCTTTGTCGCATCTAGTTGTCCGTTATTAGCGTGCCATAACGCGATTGCAATTAGTTAACTCGAAGTAATTAGCTCACTCGGCGTGACTTGTTAACACAAAACCATTAGCTAACGCGATGTAACTAGTTAATTGCGATCGTTCCGCCTTGAATTTTTTGTGCTTTTTCTGCTTGAGAAGTGACGTACTTCGCTTTAGTGGTAATTCGTCCATCGCGCCCGCTATAGCGAGTTTCTGTCTCACCACTTTTGACTACCAACTCTTGTTCTGTCTCGATAACCATCTTCTTCGCTCGCAATACAAACTCATCAGAGTCATCCAGAATGGAGAAAAAAATGTCCGTCACAAGAGGCAAGCTTAAGTCGTCGTTCAAAAACTCAATTCGACAACTTAATCGATTATCGATAGCCATTTGCAGTTCAGAACGACGAAAGCCACGTCCTAGTCTCGCAGTGAGTGGCTGCTTAAATGGGTTACCATCAAAATCAACTCGCACACTGCCCGTAGACTCATTGATAGCCACTATTATTCCAAAACGCGAAAAGCAAGCCGTTGATTCGGCTTGCTGCTCTGATATTACTTCTGTTGTAAGACGTTGTTTTTCCATTGTTAGTTAACCACTACGTTGCCACCTTTCACGACGACTTTGTCACTGCCTTCGATCGTAATAGCCGAGCCTGATAACTTTATTGAACCATCACTGTTCATCACTAAAGAGGAACCACCCGTTTTCAATACAATCTTGTCGCCACTGATAATTTGCGTCGCACCATCGGCTTTATAAGCGGTGTTACCTTTCACTGATACCGTTAAGTTGCCACCAACCGTCTGGTTATCATCCGCACCAATGTCTGAACTCTTAGATGCACCGATAGTAAGGTTACTGTTTTCACCAATATCTAAATCATCATTTTTACCGATCTTAGTCGTACGGTTATCACCAATTTCTAAGTCAGAATTGTTTTTCACATACTGAGCTTCATTCGCGTTGTATGTGACGGTAACGTCTTGCTCGACTGTCTCGGTAAACGTACTGTTTACTTGTGTCGTTTTATGCCCATGAATGGTTTCTTTATGGTCACCATGAACTTCATTCGTTTGGTGACGTGCAACCTTTAAGAATTCATCTTGACCGATATCACGGTAACGGTTGTTGAGCACCTTGGTAGACATGTCTTTTTGAGCGTGAATATAGACTTCTTCTTGGTTCGCTTCGTCTTCAAAACTCAACTCGTTGTAACCTGTTCCTTTGTGCGTTTGCGTGCGGAATGTGGTACGAGTTTTGTTTTCTGGCAAAGAGTACGGTGGGAAATGCAAACCGTTGTAAACTGCGCCCGTAACTAACGGACGATCTGGATCCCCCTCAAGGAAAGTTACTACGACTTCGTGGCCAATACGCGGCAAATAAACTGCGCCCCAAGTTGGCGCCGCCATGGATTGACTTACGCGGATCCAGCAACTTGAGTGTTCATCGTTATCGCCATAGCGATCCCAATGGAACTGTACTTTCACTCGACCAAGCTTGTCGGTGTAAATCTCTTCACCTTCTGGTCCTACAACAACCGCCGTTTGCGGGCCATCCACTACTGGTGCCGCTAGTTTAGGCGCTTTAAATACCACATCACGTGGAATACATGAGAACTGGTTGTAGTAAGTGGTTGGCATACCACTCGCTTCATCTTCATGCACTTGCGGATCTTGCCCTGTGTGCATTACAGACAACATAAGGTAATCGCGGTTGATCTCAGAGCGCGGATGGTCACTGACGTTAAAGCTGTAACCAGATGCTAAGCGCATTACGTCACTGGTTGCTTCCACTTGTTGATTATCGACAATGTGCTCAGACATCCATTCCGTGGTTCTCACCTGACCCATCAGTGGGTCAACGTATCGTCCAGGATAATCAAACTGCTTGAGATCTTGGTCTAGCTCACCAGCCTGTGTCATCTCTTGTGGAATTTTAGGGTGTTCGTAGTTGTAATCTGTGTACGTAACCTGTCCCGTTCTAACGCGGTTAACTAACTCGAGATCAGAGATATGTTCGCGATCGGCAACACCGCCACCATCGGCATGATAAACAATCGGCCCAATGTATGAAGCATTTAGTGGTGAGCTTATCAAAGGTGCAATCGCGTCATTACTGTCGACAATGACCATCGTATGATTTGAATCGCTATGGTCAAAGTAATACCACATACCGTGTTCAGCCATCATGCGCTGCACGAAGTGCAAGTCAGACTCACGATATTGCAGAACGTATTCTTTTGGAGGATAAGTACCCGACACTTCAAATCGGTAATCGGTGACTGCTCCATCATCGAGTACTTCTGTGATGATGTCTTGCGCTGACTTTTGCTGGAAAATACGACAATCTTGGCGCTGAGATAAGAACCAAGCTTGAGGAACCAAGACTAATTGATAACGAGAAAAACGACGTCCAGTCCCTAAGTAACGAACTTCATTCACCACGCCGTTGAACACACGCGCAGCCCCAACACCTTGTCCGTAAAGTGTCAATGTTCCAGCTTTACGTATTAACTCATCGAACGAGATATCTGGATCAAGTGAAAGTAATGAGAGATTGATGTGGAAAGGCTTAGATAACTCTTCATGAACATGAAAGCTCTCAACCCGAAATTCATGCCCACATCCAGGCACTTCAAATTTAAATTCTACGTCATTCACCATATCTTTTACCTGATACAAATAATCGAATTAGGGCCAACAATCGTTGGCCCTGAATCTTTACGCGACGAGCAATTAAGCTTCGCGTGGAGCACGCCAGTCGTCGTTACCCGCAGTACCACAGTTTTCGTGAGTTACTTCGATCGCACGGTAAGTGAACTTAAGCACTTCTTCTGTCACACGGTCAGCTGTTGCTGCGTCTTGACAGTGGTTCATACGAGTTTGGATATCGACAAGTAGCGCATCAATCAATTTGATTGAGTAGTAGTGCTCTTGTTTACCTTGAACTGAAGTACGGTAGAAGCGGATCACACACTCAGGAAGTTTTTCGCCAGATACTAATGCGTTGAATAGTAGTGGAGATGAGCGATCTTGAACTTTAGTTACAACAAGTGGACGGTGTACACGTTGACCAGTTGGCTGACCACTTTGTGGATCACGTGGAACAGTTAGCACGTGATCAAGTTCTTGTACTAGGAACTCATCAACGTGAGCTTCTTGCCATGTGTTACCTACTGAATCTGCAGAGTAAGTATCTTTAGTAATATGGCCTTGAGTCTCACCTTGGATAGACATATATGCTGGAGTTGGCATCGCTATTTCCTTTTCTAAAATCTGTTTTGTTTAAATCACCAAATCGCTTATCACCGCGACTACTTGGTATAATCAAAGTCCGTGCCAACTTTAAAAACACAACAAAAACAACGACTTAAACAAATCGAGACATTATTCACTAATATCTTGAGTACAATTTATTGGATAAAAAACCAAAAAGTTGGATTAAGATAATAATAAATTGTTCTAATTTTAAAAAGTGAAAATAACCATATAAAACTGTGTAAATAAAGTCATTAAAACTAATAAATCCGACACTTTTACTATCAATTAATTTAGAATAACAACGTCATGAAAATAACCACAAACATTAATGTCACAATAATCATTAAAAATAACCAACAAACGATAGTCAAAATATCTTGATAAAAAAAGAACGCAATCACTTTTAGTATAATAGCCGCTACCTCTTTTCCTCTAAAGAATAAAATGGCTATGATAAATATAAACCTTTCTTCATTAATTCAGCGTCTACACCCGATTGCAAAAGTAGCATTAGAAGACGCCGCTGCACTTGCAGTCTCTGAAAAAGCAAACGAAGTTCAAATTGAGCATTATTTACTGAGTCTATTAGAAAGGCCAAATAGTGATTTTGACGTCTTATTAAGTCATTTTGATTGTTCTGAGAACTTATTAAGACAATCGGTTCGATCCACACTCGACACCAACGCCAAAGGAAATGGCAGCAAACCTGTTTTTTCTGCTTTATTAATCGAATGGTTGCAAGAAAGCTGGCTGGTTTCTTCTTTAGATCTATCCGAAACACAAATCCGCTCTGGCGCCCTACTCCTTACTCTTGTTAGCAACCCTCTCCGTTACGGCCAACATGGTTACGCCTCTATCCTTGAAGCGGTAAACCCTGACAGCCTTAAGCGTAACTTTGCAGAGCTAACAAGCCACTCTATTGAGGCGCAAGTTGCTACTTCAGAGAAAACACAAGCTCGTGAAGATGGTTCAGCACTGAGCAAGTTCACAACCGACTTCACTGGTAAAGCACGCAAAGGCGAAATCGACCCTGTTTTCTGCCGCGACCAAGAAATCCGCCAAATCGTGGACATTCTTGCTCGTCGCCGTAAAAACAACCCTATTGCTGTTGGTGAACCGGGCGTTGGTAAAACCGCAGTAGTAGAAGGCTTGGCACTTAAGATTGTACAAGGTGACGTACCAGACAACCTTAAAGGTGTTGAGCTTTACGGCCTGGACATGGGGCTTCTGCAAGCTGGTGCAAGCGTAAAAGGTGAATTCGAAAAACGCCTAAACGCGGTATTGGATGAAGTGAAAAACTCGCCAACCCCTATCATTCTTTTCATCGATGAAGCACACACCCTTGTTGGTGGTGGTAACCAAGCGGGCGGCAGCGACGCGGCAAACTTGCTAAAACCAGCCCTAGCGCGTGGTGAAGTGAAAACCATCGCTGCGACAACATGGTCGGAATACAAGAAGTACTTCGAGAAAGATCCTGCCCTTGCACGTCGTTTCCAATTGGTGAAACTCGACGAACCATCTCCTGAACAAGCAGCATTGATCATTCGTGGTCTGCGCCCTGCTTATGAAAAATCACATAACGTTTACGTGCGTGACGATGCTATCACCGCTGCGGCAGCACTTTCTGCGCGTTACATCTCTGGCCGTCAACTGCCAGACAAAGCGATCGATGTACTAGATACGGCGTGTGCACGAGTGAACATCAGCCTTAATGCCATTCCTGCTTCTGTTGAGACACTGCAGCAAGAACTTGCAGCTCAACAGCGCGAGCTTGAAGCACTTGAGCGTGATGCTCTGCAGCAAACTGGCGACAAGCACAACCTTGCTAATATTCCAGACCTAAAACTGGCAATGGAAACAACAAAAGAAGAGCTAGCTGAACAAGAAGCCCAATGGCACAAAGAAAAAGAGCAGATCCAAGAGATGATTGCTCTGCGCTCTCGCTTGCATGAACTGGTCTTTGGCGAAGCAAATGAAGAAGAACTTGCTGCAGACGAGGATTCAGAACAAGAGCAAGACGTTTCTCCATATGCAGAAATGGATGAAGAAGCCGTTCGCATTGCAATTTCAGCCTGCCAAGAACAGCTAGACGCAATCCGCAATGGCAACCCACTGGTTCACTTTGAAGTGGGTCCAGATGAAGTCAGCCACGTCATCTCGGACTGGACGGGTATTCCAATGGGTAAGATGCTTCAAGACGAAGCAGAAACCACGCTAAAACTGAAAGAAAGCCTAACACAAAGCATCAAAGGCCAAGAATACGCGATCGATGCACTGTCTGAAGGCATTCAAACCGCGAAAGCTGGCTTAGGTAATCCAGACGCACCGACAGGCGTATTCCTTCTGGTTGGCCCAAGTGGTGTGGGTAAAACCGAGACAGCTCGTGCGATTGCTGATCAAATGTTTGGCGGTGAGCGCTTTATGACGACCATTAACATGTCTGAGTTCCAAGAGAAGCACACGGTATCTCGCCTAATCGGTTCACCTCCGGGTTACGTAGGTTACGGTGAAGGCGGCATGCTGACAGAAGCGGTACGTCAGCGTCCATATTCTGTTGTACTTCTTGATGAAGTGGAAAAAGCCGACCCTGAAGTGTTGAACCTGTTCTACCAAGTGTTCGACAAAGGTACGCTGAACGACGGCGAAGGTCGCACCATCGACTTCAAGAACACGCTGATCATCATGACCAGTAATCTTGCGACGCACGAGATTGAATCTTTGGTTCATCAATCAAAAGACATCGATGCGAACATTATCGCAGAAGCTATTCGCCCTACTTTGAACCAACACTTCAAGCCGGCGCTGTTGGCACGTATGTCAGTACTACCATTTGTTCCGCTGTCTGATGAAGCAATGACAGAAATTATTCACCACAAGCTGAACAAAGTTTCTCAGCGTCTACAGAGCCATCACAAGTTGTCGCTAAGCTACGAAGAAAGCTTGGTTGAGTTCGTATTAGGTAACTGTCGCCTTGCTGAAACAGGCGCGCGTAATATCGACGCGGTCATCAACCGTCAGTTGCTGCCGCAACTATCGACTCAGCTATTGGTGCATGACAAGGATGATTCACATACGCAAATCGAAGTGTCTGTCGATGAGCAAGGAACACTAACCTATGCGTTCAGCTAACCATAGCGAACTTAGTAACGCCCTACTTGCGATCAGTCAGTCTTTGGCTGATCGCAGCCAGCTTACCCAAACGTTGGATGCTGTGTTGACCGCTGCGAGACAAATGACTCTCGCAAAACATGGCATCATTTATGTTTTGGACCAGACTGGCCAGGCGTTGATTCCAAGTACCGCTCACCATAACGATAAAACGATTGTTTCCCACCCTTGGGAAGCATTACAGTTAGACTCAGCCAGTGAGAACGACCCATTTAACTTTGCTATTCGTAATGGTGAAGTGGTGTTGATTAACGAGTTGTATAAGTACAACGGTTATGACTGCGAAAGCATCTATCAAACTGAGCAGACACTGGGATTAAAAAGCGAGAACTTACTGGCTTGGCCTTTGATTGATAGCGAAAGCAAAACCATTGGGCTGTTAGTCTTACTCGATTTGAACGTCATCGACAACGAGGCAGCCTTGACTGAGTTTTGTCATATGGCCGCGAGTAATATTCGCCAAGCCGTTTGGTTAGAGCAATACGGGCAAGTAATAAAAAATCTCAATGCCGACAATCAAGCCCTAGTACGCGAGAACACTCAGCTCAAAAAGCGTACCCAGAAAGCCTATCAAGGTCCTATTGCAGAGAGCGAAGAAATGCTCAATGTCTTGAATCGTCTTGATAAGGTGCTATCTCTTCCTGTCGATGTGCTGTTGCGTGGTGAAACGGGCGCTGGTAAAGAGGTGATCGCGAAATACATTCACGAAAACTCTAATCGTTCAGAACAACCTTTGATCGTACAGAACTGTGCCGCAATCCCAGAGCAGTTATTAGAGTCAGAACTCTTTGGCCATAAGAAAGGCTCATTTACGGGCGCAGACAAAGACAAAGTCGGTTTGTTTGAAGCAGCCAACGGCGGCACGCTTTTCCTAGATGAAATTGGCGATATGCCAATGCTACTACAAGCGAAGTTACTGCGTGTACTGCAAGAGCGTAAAGTTCGCCCAATCGGCACTAGCAAAGAGATTGAAGTGGACGTTCGCGTTATCGCCGCAACCCACTGTAATCTTATGCAGCAAATCAAAGATGGCGGATTCCGTGCCGATTTGTTCTATCGTTTGAATGTGTTCCCTATTACATTACCACCACTGAGAGCACGCAAGTCGGACATTATTCCCCTTGCTGAGCATTTCGTGCAACACACGACTAACACGCTAGGTTTGCCGCAAGCGCCAGGGTTAAGTGCCAATGTACGTAAACAGCTCCTTGCCTATCAATACCCAGGTAACGTGCGTGAGCTTAAGAACATCATCGAGCGCTCGGTGCTACTGTCCGATTTTGAAACCATTACTCACATTGAGTTTGGCGAACAAATCCCAGAAGATGTACCAAGTATCGACATGAAAGCAGCTTCACCTACCCCAGAGCAACCTGCTTACGAGCAGCAAGCACAAGCGGATTTAGAAGACGTTTCAAAGAGCCTTAAGGACGTCGTTAGCCAATACGAGCGTACAGTAATCATCGATTGCTTAAATGCCTGCAATTGGCACACCAAGAAGGCCGCTGAGCAATTGGCGCTGCCAATGAGCACTCTCAACCATAAGATGAAGAAATACGACATTTCTGCAGCGGGTTGATGGGGCTTAAAAAGAAAATTCTAAATTCAGTATGAAGTCATAAGAAAAGAAAAACCGCCCGAAGGCGGTTTTTTTATTTATTAAGAATCGACGCTTCAATGATGGTTGCCAAGTATGGGTCTCTAATCCAAGTTACTAAACGTTCTTTACGCTCTTCTGGTTTCAGTTTTGCCCAGTTGATGTACATATCTTTATCAACTTTATAGCTTGGGTCCTCACAATCAGAAAAATAAGATAACTCATCTACATTTTTGTACTGCCTGCCCAACGACATCTCAAAGCTTCCAAGTTTAAACGGCGTTTTTTCCGCTGTATTACGTTGTACTAGAGAGGACACCTTTAGAACTGCTTCTTGGAATCGACCAGATGTCGAAATAACGGGTCCAAATGGTCGAAGCCCCTTGATTTCTTGCCCGTTCAGCGCTTTAAATGCGAACTCGAAACGAGACGCATAGACCACCTTACCATCGAAATCTTCGTCCATGTCTATGCTGGATAGAGCCTGAGAGACAAAATCTGCGTCTATATTTTTGTTAATCACATCGCTGTCATCTAGCGTCCATTTAGAACCGTCTTTCTTTAGTATCCCAATATAAGTAAGGTTACTTAGATACTCAGGACCAGCGGTAGTTTCAGATCCGAATACGGCTTCATTATCAAAAGTGGTCGATAGCTTTAGTGAAACTGGAACACTCTGCCATTCGAGGTTTTGTCCCTCATACGACTCTTTTCTGTGCTTGCCACCAATAAGCATAACTTCCACATCGAATGACTTATTCGAAGTCCAATCAAAGCCTTTGAGCTCATCTGCAGTAGTGAACATACTGTCTTCGTTCATAAACTGTCGTTTATTTCCGTAGTTGACCGCAATCGCACTGTGCTTAATGTCATCGATAACAGGCTTAGTCGGGCCTTTATGAACTTTACTATGTAAGACAAAATCTAGCGTTAACAAATCTTTCTCTGACACACTATTTCCGTTCGCTATAAAACCCGATTTAGCAGAGAGTGTATAGTTATGGTTTGTATCGACCCCTACAGGAATCTGTCTAGGTGACGTAATAAATCGTCCAACTGTCTTGTCCACTCGTACTGGTAGCTTATAGTTACTTCCAGATAGAGTAAACTCATACGTCATATTTTTGAAGCCACCGCTGTTTACATATGCTTTGAGTACATCTTGTTGGGAGTCAATTTTTATCACCTGCCCAAAAATCGGACCGAGAGCAACTTTAGATAAATAGCCACTATAATCAACTAAATCATGCTTGGCGAGCAAAGGCTTCACACCAGAGAAGACATCATCACCAAAGTAAAAATACGGCTCAAACTCACAACCAATCAGGACTTTGTCGTCTGCTTTTTCCGCCTCAAAAAATTCGGCCAACTCACCTTTGGGGTCTACACTAAACTCCTCATGTTTCATCGGTTTGAACATCAAATTAAACTTAGGCCCACTGGTATTAAGTAAACCATCAGTACGCTGATAAGACATTTCGCACTGAAACACATTTGACGTCATCTGTTTCAGACTTTGTTTGCCTAACAACATTTGCCACTTCAAACGGTGGAAAGGCGATAGTCGCACCTTTTTATTTGCTTTTAATCGCGCCTTCTCCCACTCATCAAACGTGACCCATTTAGAGTTTCCATGAGGCTCAGAGACTAATAACCTAACGAACCCTAGGTCCTCTTCTGATAATTTTTTAGACTCAACATTAAACTGTGTCGCAAACTCCACTAAGCCTCGTTGTTGATCGCGATTATAGAGCTTGTCTTGCACTGGAAACGCGACATTAAACGCCCCAGAAACGTCTTTCCTTTTTGGAGCAATATAGTTGGCTTTGTTACGAGTGATGATTTGTTCAGCGATTTCTTCACCGTAACTTTCAACTAATTGCTTGTGTCCCTCACGACGCATGAGTTCTTGGAGCCACAAGTTACACAAGTTTTCTTTTAACTCTGTGTTTAATATCCAGCTGTCGGTTTCAATATATCGCTGAATGTATTCATCGATAGCTAATATTCGCCACTGTTCTGTGAACTCTTGTTCGCCCTCAGCACAAGCTCTTTGAATCAAAAGCACCAAACCATTAATAGCAAGTGCACGGCGTTGATAGCGCTTAATCAGCTCCTTTGCACCCGTAGCTTTTCCTAAGTGCTCAACTAACGCATCTGATGACGTAAAATACACCTCAGTCAATTGCGTATTAATCTCAGCCAATGAATCAATAATCTCTGTGGTTTCATGGCTAAGTTGTTCAATTGCAGATACGCTTTTTCTAACCTCGTTGTAAGAAGACAAGTAATAATCAAAGAGTGCAGAGTCAAGCAACTGGGCACCACTCATCAGCATTTTTCCGCCTTCTTTGACAACGAAAAAGCCTCTTGCTGCCTGCCCTATTATCGGAACATAGCAAGCCATACCAACGATCATCTCGAAGATAGCTAGCTTGAGCTCTTTTGCAATTGCTTCTTCTCCCAAGTTCGCATTTAACTGAGCTAAACGCGCTTGCTCCATAGCCTTAAAGCCAAGTCGACTCGGTGGAATTCTCGCCGCAAACTCTTGGAGGTAGATTCGAACTTCAACACGTCGGTTAATATTAAGTTGCGCGTTTTCGCGTTTGATTTCGTTGTTTGGTACCTCGACTATTGGTCGACGTTCGCCAAAGAATCGAATATCACTGACTGAAGAAAAGAACTCAGCAACATGCTGCGCTCGCTGTTGCGAAAGGTTTTGGTTATATTCTGAATCACCGTTTTGACAGGCATGCCCTTCGATTTCAACAACGGCATTTGGAATCTTGGATAACTCTTTATCGACAGCAGCTAAATATGACAAGTGCGGGGCTTGAACCTGGTTGTTATCAAAAGGAAAAACCAAGCGTAAACCAGCACCTTTATGGTCTTTAACAAACATTGCACTGTCTTCAGCAACGTCATTCGGAATGCTGTCAGTAAACGTTACATTGTCGCCTAACTTATCTATGATTTGCTTAAGTAGTAATTCCCCGCTCTTCAGACTTTCTTTCCAGACTGGTACCCAGTTCAGATAATCGCGTGATACCTGCTCAAAATAACTTTTCCTGAGTTTAGCTTTCTCTTCTGCTAAGCGTAATTGCTCGCTTTTGTCAGTGATCTCTTTTATCTCATAGAAGGTGTTAATTGCATTGAGCCCGGCACCAGTAAAGGGCGACAAAAAGCTTTTGACACTGCCGTTACCTGTCAACCACGTTCTAGCAGCACTCCCCGCCACAACGTGGGCATTACCATTTCTCGCAGGTTCAATAACCTTGGTAAAGAACTTACTTTTATCAAACCCTTTCTCTTTGAGAAGCGTTTTTAAGCCCACTTGAGCTGCACGCTCAGATTCCGATGCTGCTTGGCGTAAATCTTGAAGAGTTTGGTAAGCGGCTGCAGTCGCCGATACCCCAAATGAAAACTCCAATGCCGAAATCATGGCTGGAGGTAATGCGCCCTTGTCTACTTGCCCCCAAAACGTGTTTGCTAAACTCCCAATCACATCATGTTTACTTGATGGGTTTTGATGAATATTAATGCCAGCATTAACCAAACTTGGTGTAACTTTTGTGCCAATCTCCCACAGTGCAGCACTCATACTGGCAGTCGTTCCGCTATTCTCTAGGTTTTCAAGCTCCCCCATTCGGAAGGCTTGTAGAGCTTTAAACTGCGTAGGAAATTGGTATATCAAAGACTCTTCAAGTGAGATCATGTCGCCCGCAACAACCGCGATCTTACCAAACGGTGTCGTTTGGCTAAGCGTGATGTATTCTCGTAGCTCGTAGCTGACTCTAGTAGCATCACCAAATTCATCATACTCTTTGGTTACATTAGTGGCATTCTGTGCAAACTCAGGTATCTCATCGATGAGGTCAACATCAAAAACCACTTCAATGGTGTACATGCCATCAGTAAAAACCTCCGACGCCAACGGAAACAAAGCTATTGGACGATGCGAATCACTGTTTCGGTCAAGTTGTGCTTGCGTTATGATTTCTTCGTCTTGCAGGTTGAGGTGCTGTCCGCTCTCCTCATCAAAACGAGTAACTTTAACAATTGCATCAGCATACTCTTGTGTTGAAAATACTACTGCGAGAAATGAGAACGTGGGTACAATAAAGCCACGAATGGACTCATCCTCGGGAACAGAGTCATACCATTTGTTATATGTAACTTGCTCATCCGTTAGTGCTTGAGTGCCCGCTTCATATTTAGGCGCGAGTTGTGAGCGTTTTACTTCTGCGACAGCGTATTCCACTTTTTTTTCTAGCGAGTTCAGCGTTTGCTCACCGTCATACCCCTTTAGCTTTTCTAAGATAGAGACAAGGTCTGCACACGCCTTTTTGATTGGCCGAGCCTTACTCTGTGCACCAATCGCTAACTCTGTAAGCATTGACCACTCAGGAAAGGACAGCTTGTACGTCTTCTGTGCTAACTCATGTACTGGCGAGCGTAGTACCAAAACCTGATTGATATTGGTTTTTTGATTTTTCTGAGTAGAATCACCCAGTACATGTAAACGGCCTAAATCGTCTGTCGCCCAAAGGGCTGCGCTTTCCTCTCCTAAATTTATGGCAATAGGAAGCCGTGACATAGGGCGGATATTTTTCAACTCTTCCAATGAAGTCAGGTCTTTTTCGATGTTGAGTGCTTTATATCGAGGGTTCTGTGCATCCCCAACATTAGGAAAATCGACACCAAACAAATAGACATCTGTTGGTAAATACTTAAGGTCATTACTCATCGTTTTCTACCTCCAGAAAACGCCCGCCGTCAGCATCGGCATTATAAAGCACTGGGGTTTTAGCAACTCTGCCAGAATGAATCACCTTCCATGACTGAGCGCCATTTCCATTCATTTCATAACGGTAATCTGCCCCATAACGTCTTATGGTTATTTTTGCTGCTCCTCTCTGTGTTTCATTACCGTTGTTACTGATATTTACAACTTTCGCATAAACGTTCTTTTCATCGCCTTCCTTAGAAAACGCAAGCCAAGTTTGATCCTCAACATTGATCAGCACCTTACGATACGAGTTTATGCCCCATACATATTTACCATTGGGGCTGATAGCAATTTGGCGGTAGATGCGCTTCTCAATATCGATGGAGTCTTCAAACTCTTTTTCAGGTAAAATCGTGTATAAGCGTTTGAGTGTCTTGGCGTCATAAACCCCAACCCCCAAGCCCGCAGCATTGATTAACTTGCCATCTACAATGACCGTATCTTCAGACAACGGTACATCTACCTCTTCTTTGGTTCCCGTCGCGAGTGTGTATTTAAAGCGCTTAAAACCGTCTGAGAAATAGATGTAGCTAGAATCGTCCGCCCAGACCAAATATGGCTTAGTACTCGCGCTACCCAGCTGAATGGTCTGTTGCGTTTCTAAGTCAAAGATTGCCTTTATCAAAGGCCCACCAAAGCTATAGGCATAAGCCACATAACGATTATTGGGTGAACGACTCGTCACATAGTTCTGTGGTGAAGCTGTACTTGGTATATCATCTGTGACTAAGCGTAAATCTGTCCCATCAATTTTCACGCTCCAAATTTTGTAGCCGTTTTCGTAATCATTTACGAGTGGGTCGTTAAACTTAACATTATTCCACCAAAACTGAATTCGAGGTTTGTCATAGGAGCTTGCATCAGATAAGTCTTCACGAGGCCACTCTTTTGCTCGGCGTACGGCATAACCTGGTTTGACAGGAAGCGTACCTGGGTATTCAGGCTTAGACAGATCTTCAGAGTAAACAATAAAGTTATGCTCACTTTGCCATTGGCAGCGTGGTCCTGTCACATCTTTGCGTTCGAATGACGTTGTTTCACCAACGTTGTAACAAGCCTTTTGAGCGGGTTCTTTTTCTACGGATTGTGTTGTTGCAGTATTCGAAGTTTGATTACTTTCTTCACCACAGCCTGTTAATAACATAACTGTCGAAAGAAGCGTGATACTTAACGTTGTTCGTTTCATTTTATAATAGTTCCGTGAGTTCAATGTCTTGATAAATTACTGACATTAAGACCGTTTTATCTGAGTTATGAGATCGGCAATGACGGGTTAGATTGACCCTTTTAACTTCTGGTAACCAACCACTAAACACGACTTCTTTGCAAGACTGATCCACAAACTCAGCCTCGCGCAAAAAAATCTTTTGGTTCCATGTTTCATCAACACACGTCAGTTGGAAATAATCATCCGGTTGATCGCACTGAGGGTTACTTTTATACGTGATTACAATGCCTTCACTTGGGGAGTTAACAACAACGGCAGCAACACCCTGTTCTTTTTGACTGACAATATTGTAATCTGATTTACTTGGCACTTGAGTATCTAGATTCGGCAGCGAAATCACAGGTTCGGAGCTCGCATCAAAGTTGTGAGCAGAAGAATAATCACAGAGGTCTACTTCAACCGCTTTTTCATTATTCCCGCTCTTTAATTCATTGAGTTGCTGAGTATTGAGTTGAGCCCGAGAATAATAGAGAGCAACATCACTTTGTACGCTACCGTTTATTTTGTATGGAAGCCAAATATGAGGCAAAGGAACACCAAGTGGCTCTCTCTTTGTTTTACTTCCAGCCTTAAATGGACTCAATTCGGTTTGAAGTAATTCTGTGTATGTTTCGCCTTCGTTAGGCCAACCAGCGACCACTACCTCGACTTCTTCTGCAGTAAGACCAAAAACACGGGCGCAAGCGTATTCGTCCAACACACCCTCATAGACTTTTTTACCGTCTTGGTACAACTGAAACGCTTCCCCTGACAGAAATGCTTCGGAGTCTTCATCATATAAGCTAATATCGACCGATCTTTGAGGCGAGGACTTAGTGCTTTGGTAGAGTGATAGATCGACATCCGAAAAGCGTCCGTCGTTTTGAACTTGGATTTCTCGCCAAACTTCTGATTGCCAAACGACATAAATATAACCGCGATCGATAGATACATACCCTGAATCACTCTTATGAACTGGAACCACAGGCACTAACACGTTATCCCACTCATCCATTTGAGTTTCTTTATCAACGGGTTGCAGGTCTTCGGCGAGTTTAAGCAAAATTGGCTGAGGCTGGTCAGTGCAAGGGATTTTGATGTAAAGCGTTTTGCCCTCAGCTTCGAGATCTTTAAATGTCGCGAGGCTGCGGTGTTTGTTTTCTGTATCAGCCTTGCCTACTGTGACTTTTTCTTTTTGAGCTTCGGTTTTTCCCAACATCAAACATGCCGCGTTGCTAGACCACTGCCCTGCAAACTCGACAACGATTTTTTGATCTGGACTTGGCTCAGAGGGGACATGCGTGTAACTACGAACTAAAGCAACATCTTCGGTAACCTGCTTGTATCCTGCTTTAAAAGCTTTGCTTTCATTCGAAGCAGATACAGAGTCAACGAGTGTTTTAAGTCTAGGGAAGCTTTGCAGCTGAGAGTCCGTCAATGGCGACCGACGAGCAACGGTAGATAATGACACCCAATTGCCTTTTCCCAATTCGATTCTTATAGCAGCTAGCAATGCGCTGGTCGTTTTTTTGGCAGAGATGGAAATCTTTTGCGCCAATTCTTTAGGGAGGTTTCTAAGGATGTCATCTGAATTTCGCAAACGCGAAAGCTGTCCTATACACTCGTCCGGTGTAAGAACATAAGATAGCTCGTTGGAGGATAGCTTCGAGCTAGGTATAAATTTGCAAACTAAATGCATTTGAATTCTCCACAACCAACATCGTAAATATGGCTGCGGTGACAATTAAGCTGATAAGGCTTACAAGTACGATTTGGTCTGCGTATCCTACTTACTTAGCCATTTATTTTCAACGAGATAGAAAAATCGCCCGAAATCAAAAACACCAAAAAAATGGTAATTTTTACTATCAAAACATGCGATTTAACCACAATAAAAGCCAGTAACATCACCCACTCTGTCAAAATGGTAAAATCTTACTATCTAAAAAAATTTAATTTATGGACTGAAGTTAACAAAAATCGTAGTAACGTGCGCTTCAGGTAAGCACGAGGAAATTCAGAAGTTTATGAGATGCCCTCCTCAGCAACAAACAACAAATTGACTGTTACTGAGGAAGTTTAAATAAAAAGGTGAGCGCATTACGCACTCACAAAAGTAACTGCTCTGAAGCTTGCTAGGATTAAATTTGCTTCATCGCGAGTTAAAGAGGCGAGGTATTACCCATCGACCTCATGCAGAACACTATACTCAGAGTATAGAAACGAGCGTAAATATATAATATTTAAAAAGATTTTCAACGCGACACATTCACCACAGCACCTACCGAGCGCCCATCACAATCACGTCATACACACCTAAAAGCAACATTGGCCTAGTTATTATAGTTATTCAGCCTTGTATTAAGACGATTCATTAATTCGAGTAACTTATCAATAAAGGCAATTATTTTGATAAATATCACAAAAAGTCCCAAATAAATAAAGCGAGCTAAACGCTCGCTTTATTTATGCCGCATTTTTTAAAGTTTTGTTCTCACTAAAATATCGGTTGTAGACAGCACCTAAGGAGGCTGTACTTGCGAAACGATCATAGTTCAATGTTGCTTGGACCTCTTCGGCAGAGGCAGACAGCTTGTTGGTACCATTCACATAAATCGTTACGGCTCCGTCCTTCAGTCCTGAAAGATCTAAATCAGTTGTCCATGAGTCTGAAAACACGGTAGCCATGCCTGTGGCTTCTGTACCATCAGCGTCGACTGCTTTGATATCTATATACTCACCATCTTCAAACCGTTCACTGCTACCACTTACTGTCACGCTTTCCACTCCAGCAACATCGTTGATAGCATCTAGATGTATTGTTGGTGTAATTGGCATGGAGTAAGCCGTGTTCTGGCTACCGGTATTCCCTGACAAGTCTTGGTAGTCACGAACCAGTAACGCCACATTGAGTTCTGACGAGCCTGGTACCACCACATCACCAGTCCAAACACTCGGATCCGATGTTGCCACTAATGAGGTGATCGTCGTACCGCCTAACTCCGCCGCTGCGGATTGCAGATCTTTATCGAATTCCAGCGTTACCGTCACGCTTTGGCCGATGGCTTGATGCTCAGGAGTAAACGTCACGTTAGTCAGTGTTGGCAAGGATTGCGCGAGAGTAAAGCTCTGGCTTTCACTCACTTCAATACCCACTGAGTTCGTCCCTGTCACCATCACGGTATAAGTGCCATTGGTTTGGTGACTCATATCAATTACGTCACTGGCCCAAGTGCCACCGGCTTGTACCGTCGCACTGCTGCTTTTCAATACCGTCGCGCTGCCTTGGGCTTTCACTTCAAGACGCAGGGACTGTCCATCAAAACGTGTCGACGTGCCTTCAAATTGTAGCGTGGCGGCATGCGTTTCATCCACATTGCCCACTGGCGTAATAGCTAAGGTCGGCGTGATCGGCATGGAGTAAGCCGTGTTCTGGCTACCTGTATTCCCTGACAAGTCTTGGTAGTCACGAACAAGCAACGCCACATTGAGTTCTGACGAGCCTGGTACTACCACATCACCGGTCCAAACGCTCGGATCCGATGTTGCCACTAATGAGGTGATCGTCGTACCGCCTAACTCTGCAACGGCAGCTTGCAATGCCTTATCGAATTCCAGCGCCACCGTCACGCTTTGGCCGATGGCTTGGTGCTCAGGAGTAAACGTCACGTTAGTCAAGGTTGGCAGAGACTGCGCGAGTGTAAAGCTCTGGCTTTCACTCACTTCAATACCCGCAGAGTTCGTCCCCGTCACAATCACGGTATAAGTGCCATTGGTTTGGTGACTCATATCAATTACGTCACTGGTCCAAGTGCCACCGGCTTGTACCGTCGCACTGCTGCTTTTCAATACCGTCGCGCTGCCTTGGGCTTTCACTTCAAGATGCAGGGACTGTCCATCAAAACGTGTCGACGTGCCTTCAAATTGTAGCGTGGCGGCATGCGTTTCATCCACATTGCCGACTGGCGTAATAGCTAAGGTCGGCGTGATCGGCATGGAGTAAGCCGTGTTCTGGCTACCTGTATTCCCTGACAAGTCTTGGTAGTCACGAACCAGTAACGCCACATTGAGCTCTGAAGTGCTTGGTACCACTACATCACCAGTCCAAACGCTTGGGTCCGCGGTTGCCACTAATGAAGTGATCGTTGTGCCACCTAACTCTGCAATGGCAGCTTGCAATGCTTTATCGAATTCCAGCGTCACCGTCACGCTTTGGCCGATGGCTTGGTGCTCAGGCGTAAACGTCACGTTAGTCAACGTTGGCAGAGATTGCGCCAATGTAAAGCTCTGGCTTTCACTCACTTCAATACCCGCTGAGTTCGTCCCTGTCACAGTCACGGTATAAGTGCCATTGGTTTGGTGACTCATATCAATTACGTCACTGGTCCAAGAGCCACCGGCTTGTACTGTCGCACTGCTGCTTTTCAATACCGTCGCGCTGCCTTGGGCTTTCACTTCAAGACGCAGGGACTGGCCGTCAAAGCGTGTCGACGTGCCTTCGAATTGTAACTTGGCGGCTTGCGTTTCATCCACACTGCCCACTGGAGTGATGGCTAAGGTCGGCGTGATCGGCATAGAGTAGGCTGTGTTCTGGCTACCTGTATTCCCTAATAAGTCTTGGTAGTCACGAACCAGCAACGCCACATTGAGCTCTGACGTGCTTGGTACCACCACATCACCAGTCCAAACGCTTGGGTCCGCGGTTGGCATTAATGAAGTGATCGTTGTACCACCTAACGCCGCCGCTGCGGATTGCAGATCTTTATCGAATTCCAGCGTTACCGTCACGCTTTGGCCGATGACTTGGTGCTCAGGCGTAAACGTCACGTTAGTCAAGGTTGGCAGAGACTGCGCGAGTGTAAAGCTCTGGCTTTCACTCACTTCAATACCCGCTGAGTTCGTCCCTGTCACAATCACGGTGTAAGTGCCATTGGTTTGATGACTCATATCAATCGCGTCACTGGTCCAAATGCCACCGGCTTGTACTGTTGCACTGCTGCTTTTCAATACGGCAGCGCTGCCTTGGGCTTTCACTTCAAGACGCAGGGACTGTCCGTCAAAACGTGTTGACGTACCTTCGAATTGTAGCGTGGCGGCATGCGTTTCATCCACACTGCCCACTGGCGTAATAGCCAAGGTCGGTGTGATCGGCATGGAGTAAGCCGTATTCTGGCTACCTGTATTCCCTGATAAGTCTTGGTAGTCACGAACCAGCAACGCCACATTGAGCTCTGACGTGCTTGGTACCACCACATCACCAGTCCAAACGCTTGGGTCCGCGGTTGCCACTAATGAAGTGATCGTTGTACCACCTAACTCCGCAGTGGCTGCTTGCAATGCTTTATCAAATTCCAGCGTCACCGTCACGCTTTGGCCGATGGCTTGATGCTCAGGAGTAAACATCACGTTAGTCAGCGTTGGCAGAGATTGCGCGAGTGTAAAGCTCTGGCTTTCACTCACTTCAATACCCGCTGAGTTCGTCCCTGTCACAATCACGGTATAAGTGCCATTGGTTTGATGACTCATATCCATTGCGTCACTGGTCCAAGTGCCACCAGCTTGTACCGTTGCACTGCTGCTTTTCAATACGGCAGCGCTGCCTTGGGCTTTCACTTCAAGACGCAGGGACTGTCCGTCAAAACGTGTTGACGTGCCATCGAATTGTAACGTGGCGGCTTGCATTTCATTCACACTGCCCACTGGAGTGATGGCTAAGGTCGGCGTGATAGGTAATTCGTGAGCGGTGTTATCCTCCCCTATGTTACCAGTCAAATCTTTAAACTGACTAACAACCAAGTCGACACTTAACAGCGTGGTGCTCGGAACTTGTACATCACCAACCCAGACCTTTTTATCTGCCGTTGCGGACAGAGAACTGATGCGATTGCCGCCAAGCTTGGCGGTCGCCTCTTGGAGCTCTTTATCAAACTCAAGCGAGACACTCACGCTTTGACCCACGCTCTGATGCTCGGGGTTAAATGTCACATTGGTCAGTTTTGGTAAGGTTCCTTCAACCGCGATACTTAAGCTGCTTCCTTTTCCAGGAATTGTGTTGGTACTTTGATAGCTATTATCTTCTACCTGAATAGTGATATTTTTATCTTGTTTTTCTGGGCTGATGTAATTAACCGTCCACGTAATATTGTCTGAAGTCGACCAAGTATCTTGTTTTAACGTTCCTGTTGCACCGCTATCACTAGCGACAAGATGGACATCTGATATATCAAAGTTCGTAACTTCTTCTGTAAAGTTAAACGCGAGCGTAATCTCTTCGCCTCCAAAAAGAGGGGCGCTTGAGGCGGTAGAGATACTTAGCCCGGGAACGGTTGCCGCTTCCACATGCGCGTCAATAGAACTTTCACTCTTGTTATCCACCTTGTCTGTTGCTGCCACCGTGATCGTATGATCGCCTTTAGGTAACAAATAGCTTATGACATAAGGCCCCGCTTCGGTTGTCGGCTCAGTAATCGCTTGAGGAGCCACAGTGCTGCCACCACTCACCGCTTTTGACGTGACGAGGTTTAAATTTTTATCTGTAATGTGTGCGCTAATTTCTAGCTGATACTTATCGTTTGTCGGTATCTTAGAGATTTGATTAGCACTTAAGCCAGAAATACTTGGAACGTCATAATCAACAATAGACTCGATAACTTGTCCATCATAACTTTTGCCTAGTAATTCAAAGCTTGTATTCTCTCTTCCAACTGAGTCCGTCACCGTCACCTTAAGGGTATATGACCCTTGATTATCGACGGCAAAGTTCATCATTCCATTACCACTAGATGAGATAACATCACCTGAGTAACGCAAGGAATCACCTAGGCTTGGAATAAGCTCCACAGAATATTGTGAAGCTTTCACTCTTTCTCCTTCCACCGTAGATAGCGTAAACGGCTGGCTCGCCTTGGTTAAAAACAGTTTCCCACCCTGCAAACTCGTAATTCCATCGAAATCAACCGTGACTTTAGGAACACTAATATCAATGACTTTTCTGATATCAGAATACAGTCCGACGCTATCTGTCGCTTTGATGTCTACTGTGATTGAACCACGCCCCTCTAACTGAGATTTCGGTAGTTCAAAGTACGTAGATGAACCATTCCCATCCTCTACTCTTTCTTCTTGATAACTCGGGTTTAAAACCGAGTAGTTTACTTTTGCGAGGCTGCTACCAGTGTCCGTTATGTCGAAACGAAAACGAACATTATCTGGATTTGTTGGCGATTCAGTTACGATAATCTCATCGCCAACACTTGGAGGTGTGTTGTCAACTTTAATATCAACGGTCGCTTCACCGACTCTCGACCACACATCCGTTGCGGTAATCGTTGTCCTGATCGTTTTTCCATCCGCATCGCTAGGAAGTTCACTTGTAAATGTTGAACACTTGTAGGTTGGATCATCTGCACACACCTCTAATTGTGCAAACTTCTCCGGATTATCTTTATAGTTGTAGGATTCCGTTCCAAACCTGGCCATCACATTGTCTAGTCTAGAGTTTTCATACAGCTTAATTCTGAATTTGGCGACAAGCTGCTGACCATTAATGGTTGTGTTTCCAATCGGATCAGTAATTTCGACGACTACCGAACCTTTAGGTAATTCAAGCAGTAGATCGTGCTCTGGCGTCAAGTTTCCTGCTAAATCAGATAAGTTCTTGATTTTGTATTCTTGAGTTGTACTCAGGCCATCAATAATATCGGCATAGGATTCAGAATACGTACACTTGATATTTCCAACACCTTTGGCACAAGTCGTTGGTGTATAAGCTTTGTTGCCAAGATTACGAACCAACTTTGGATATTCATCTGAACTTTCGGTATTCACGCCTGATAAAGCATCATTAAAAGAGAGCTCAAATGTGAGCATCTTCTTCTTCAAAGCTTCATCAAACCAAACATCACTTCCTTTAAAACTGTATGAGTTACCATCTACGACTGTCGGTGCATCAATATCCACCACGGAGAAATTGAACTTGTTGATCGTTTCACGCCCATTTGTACCCAAGGTTTTAGTGATCAAAGTGACAGGTGCTTTGGTCATGTTTTGCCCAACATTGACACTACAACTGTAAGGTTCTTGCGATACGTTGATAACACCAGAAGTTGGTTGCTCATTAGTTGGTGGCGCATCTAGAGAGTTGTATTCTTCACGAACCCAACACTCTAACGTTTTGGCTTTGACCGCACTCAATGTAGTAAAGGTGACATCAAGAACACCATCAGATAAGTAATTTTGGAAGTCCAGCGGGCTTTCAACTGTTAGAACCACGCCTTCACGCTGTACGCTAAAGGTTTGGTTTACTTTTCCAACCTTTCGGTCTTTTTCATCAAGGTAACGAACTTTGTTATAAACTTTGATATCAAGTTCATAATTACCATCTTTGGCAATTTGTGTAGAAAGCAACGTTGCAGTCCAAGTGCCATCTGCGGTTTCTGAGAACGTAAAGTTAGTCCCGTTTTGCTCTCCAGAGAATCTATACGTTGAGTCAATTCGATCAACGCCACTATCATCAACAATATCAAGCGTAAGTACGATATTCCCATCTTGATAGATGGTGTTGTTTGTAATTGGCGTTCCATCCGTGTAACTCATCGCCAGCGTCACCTGCGGGATTGAGTTGTACACTTTGACGGTAAAATCTTGCTCATCACTGGTTAAGGTTGTGTTGCCACGAACATCAGACCCTTTTAAACGAACCTTGTGTGTACCCGTACCTAAATCACCAAGGCTCACTTTGAGATCCTCATTGATTTTTGTACCGGGAGAGCCAGGTAATGGCTCCAGATCGCTAAACGTCCAATACTCTAGGCTTTCTCGATTGACACCATTAATTGAAACATCACCGTTTGCATTTAGGTCTAGAGCCGTTAGGTCAAAGACATAGTTACCTAAGTAGTAGTCATTCGCATTGAAACCACTTAATCCTAATGTTGGTCCATCACGATCAAGAATAACCTTGTGCGTGTTAGAACTAGACTCAAAACCATAAATATCGGTTGCTTTTACATACAATGACGTTGTTTTTTCATCTTCAGAAATGTCTATTTTATCTGTGTCACTCTTGATAAGAGACATGACAAACTCTTTAGATGAATCCGTTGGCACAATTGTCTTAATTGGCGAATCTTTATCACTTTGATACAGCGAGACTTGCTCAAGGTCTGAATCGTCTATTACGGATTTAAATCGCACATTGAACTCACGCCCTATGACATAGTTCTCTTTAGACAATGTGTCTTCAACCCAAGGCGTATTTAGGATGATTTCGGGGCCTTTGTTATCGACTTGGAAGGTGAATTTCCCTGTTGTACTGACATTGGCAGGGTAAGCGTTGTCCGTCGCAGTGACGTAAAATTCATTCCATTCATCGTAATCAAATGCTTTTGAAACCAGTTGGACTTTGACGTCAGGTTGTTCACCAACTAAGTATGGTACGTCACACGTCTCTGTTAGAGGGTCACAGCTTTCTAATGTCAGTGCCTGACCAGACCCTCGGCGAAGATCTATTTTTACATTATTGCCGGGGCTTAACGTCCCCCAATCAATGACAGGTGTCCATTGGTTGTTACCGCCTAAACGGCTTTGGACCTGCTCACTTTTTACAATAGGAGCTTCAGAGTCGATACGAATATTGAATCTCGGAGCCGTGCTAGTTAACTCTGAAACGGAGTTACCTAAATTATCCTCTGCCGCTGCAACGACTAGCCAATCACCATCACCCGGGTAAATCGTCGCGCCTTGATTTGAACAAAGCTCCCCCGTACATAATTTGACTTTAAAGGCGTCTTTCGAGTTATTCGCAAAGTCCTCTGGTGTGTATGTGACTTTTTCACCCGTTTGCTGGTAGAAAACAAGACCTCTTGAAGAAAGCTTGTCACCCACAACATCTTCAACCTTGAAGGTCAATTCATGGGTATTTTTGGCATTTAAATAAATACCGTCTTCTACAGGTTTACCATCGACATCATTAGGTGGGAGGTAACTCGTTTTAGGGAAATCATTATCAATAAATACCGTTTCTATAAACGGAGCTTTGCCATCGTAACCATACGCATTACCATGTGGGTCCATGGCACTGGTTTCCACAGCAAACTCTACAATATCTTTTAGTTCACTAGACTGAGAGTTAAGGGTAAAGAGGTACTCTTTTCGATAAGCATTGCTGTTGCCAGGGTTCTCTACAATGTTAATGTCCAGCGGTATTTCAATGTTTGGCTCACTGGCTTGATACCACATCGTGCTAAACTTCGGACCATAAGCGTCGGTTTCTACAATACCAGAAGGATCGTCTAGGATAATTTTAGAAACAACTTCACCAGCAATATAAAGCCTATTGCCAACCATCGTCTCTCGACCGCTTTCAATCGTTAATTTTGGCTGTGGAGGCAAGATATCGATACTGCTACCCTCTGTATCAAAAATGTTCTTACCATTTAAGTTAGGATTAGCCATCGAAATATCATCAGCATAGAGCTGCGCGATATTGGTCTCAATACCGTATTTGCTCGCCATGATTTCGTAATACGATTGCGCTAAATCCTTTCGATAAGTATCGGAACCGAATTGATAAGAATCGAGCATAACCTGACGTCCACCAACACCAATACCATTCGCTTTTCCATCAAAGCTCAAATCATCGTAAATAGCGGAGGCAAAATCTAATGAGTTATTTCTCGGCATTCCTTGAGCAACACTATCGATGGCTTCGACAAGAAATCGGTGTAGATAATCGTTTGATGGCTTTTCTGGAATCGCTTTGGTAGCAAGCATTTCGTTCGTTGCATAAGGCACAACCGTTGGATCAAATCCAAAGAATGAGCTGTTGTTCGTGCCTGATAACGCGTAGCGCACCTCATCAAGAATTTGAATCGCACGCTCAGAAGTTTTCTCTCCGGCAGTGACTTGATCCCACTGGAAATCAAACAAGCTAGTCTGATATGTCGATAGTTCAGTAATATAGTAAGTCTGAGAGCCATTGAGCTTAAAGTACACGCCAATATTGGCCTTGTTTAAATCAACCGTTACTTTTTTGGTTCCTGGATCTCTTTTCCATTGATAGTAGTATGGCTCGCTGCCTTCGATACCAATTAAACGAACACGCATGAAGTCATAATTCACAACATCAGTTGTGGTTTCACAACTCGCGACGTCAAGAGCCATTGATTGGTCACTTTCCAATTGTTGGATAGTGGTACAACTCGCAAGTGAAGTGAATTCACCATTTGGACTCAATCCTTCAAGTTGAGCTCGCGCACCAATAAATGGTGTCACCACTTTTATAGTTGGCAGATCAAAGCTACTTCTAAAATATACTTCTCTTGGAGTGCTTTCGTTATCAGACTCATCGACGGTTTGAATGACTAACTTTTGACTACTGTTTTCTGATACCGATTTAAAGCTGTCACCCAAAATATCTCTTACAAATGGAATGTAATAGATGACATCTTCTACACGCCCATTGCTGTCTAACAGCGTTTCGTGCGGAATTTTTGCGATGTAGTCGTCATCTGATGCGGTTGTATCAATAACTTGCTGAAGTGAGTAGTTGTTATCGTTGTTTTGGCTTACGTAGTACTTGACGACGAGCTTAAGCTTATTAGCGTTGGAGCCTAAAACCGTATCGGTATTTACGTCTGATACTTTCACACGAACATAAGGAATTTTATTCTCTTTCAACAAGTTAGCGTTGAAGTTACTAAAATCTACCCCTTTTAATGAATTCTGAATCCCTATACTTGCGTACGCATAGTCAATCTTCAAGAAATCGCGGCTCGCTTGAACATTGTCTGGGGTATACGTATCTTGAGAGTAGATACCATCATAAGTGGTTCGTTCACCATCTAAACCGACATTTACGTACGTCATTGACGCACCTTCAGGATAAGTAATCGTTTGTGCTGGCGCTTGATCGTCACGACTTACTGCATGCTGAGCGGTGCCCGTATTGCCTTTGCTATCCTTCGCTCGAACCTCAAAGACCGTCGTAGATAGGAATTCATCAGTTGGGTAAGCCTTACTAAACTCACAAGCATTTCCAGACTCTACAGTGACAGGAGAACATGTGACGTCCTCATGTAAGCCATCTTTAAATGAAATACTGACCGAACTGATCTCTTGCGAGCTTTCTTTTACAACCCCTTTCAGAACATACTCTTTAAGTTGATTATTAATTGCACTCGCCGATGTAATATCGATAACAGGCGCATCGTTATCCCATTCAAAGTTGATATGAAGACCCGAATGGCTGCCTGGAATTAACTCATTACCCAGTACATCCGCTGTATATAAGACTAACCGTGCTGCTGCTACGTTTGAGAGCCCTGTGGCAGGGTTCATATCTGCACTATCGATCTCTTTGGTATTAATGTTAACTTTAACGTTGGTCTCTCGAAGGCCAACTTCAAAATCATCAAATTCAACCGAACAGAATGTGCTTCCAAAATCTTGTATGTCGTTACATTGAAATTCACCAGACCAAGAGCCATTAACCTGATACTGAATAAAGGCGGATACGTCTTCTACGCCGATATCATCTACAATCTTTAGATCAACTTTATCGGTGCCAGCGAGCACATCACTGTCCGTACGAGTAACTATTGGCGCATCTGTATCGATATCCGTACCATCTCGCGGCGGAATGACGCCATCAGTACTGCCATATGTACCTAGGTCATTAAGCTTCTTACTAAAGTCGACATAGTCTGCGGCATCAGTACCAGAGATATTGACACTTGGATCGTTTACCACGATCAGAACATGCTGAGATAAATCACGTGTATAAATGTCGCTATTTATCTTTTTCTGTCCAAAGCTGAGGGGAGTCACTGCTCCTGAAGTCTGGCTCACTTCAAGACCATCAAGAACACCATCTGCAATAACATCCCGATATTGGATGTCAGCGAAATGCATTGAAGTGTAGACGTTATCGCTGTTGCCGTATTTTTTTTATAAGATCGTAAGAGTAAGACGAGTATGCAGTTAATAAAGCGCCGTATTGATGCCCAGCACTAGCAAAACTGCTTTGCCCACCTTTGGTTATATCAATAGGTTTGGTCTCATTTACGTCAAACCCATACATGCTATTGATACTATCCAAAGCGGTTGAAAAGGCACTCTCATCTGTGGATCCTTGAGAAATTTTGTACTTTGCCAAGCCTGCTGCCAAGTTCGACAGCGGAGTAAGCATTAACTTTTGCTCACTCCCCTCTTTAAAGTTCACAACACCTTCAAATTTAAGTGTCTTCGCATTGCTCACTGATACCGTTTCATTCGTAAACGGGTCGGTATAACTCCCCTCTTTTGCAACAACAAAAAGAGGCATTGAAGACGATTCAAACTCTAGCAGATAGTTTCCGAACGCATCAGACGTCGTGTTAGCCAACTTCCGGCCTAAGTTTCCATTTTTGAATTCGAAAACCTCAATCTTTGCGCCATTTACAGGGGCGTCAAAAACCATACCGGAAATGCTTCCTTTGCTTCTAGCTGGAGGTGTGTTGTCTCCTCCATCACCACCACCACATACACTCAATAAAAGAGATGTAAGCGTAAGACCTAATGTTAATTTCAGCGTATTTTTAGCGAACATAGTAATTTGGCAAAATATATTTTGCCGAGATTATATTATTGTAAAATATTTTCTCAACGTGACAATAACACCACTTAAAAAGCCAAAAACACCAGACCAACCGTCACTTTTACTAAATTATCAAATTAAAATCATCACCTATAATTATTCACTTAGTTAAAACGGAGGAATTAGCCATACTTTAATGCTAGGTTTTATTTAAAATATTATACTCTACGCACAACTGTCAGCCTTGATAAAGCACCAAAACTAATGACTATTTTAATAATAAAAAGGAGTGTGCGAACTCCTACCGCAACCCTTCTCACCATTGCCTTACTCATTTTTATTAGCGTGTCGCTTTCTCACCACATCCTCACTCCCATGGATAGACTGCCTACCGTTAAGCCTTTGGAGTTCAAGAATGAGGGAGTTCAAGCACCTTTTGAGGGGGGGACTCTTAGACAAAAAATCACCATAGGTGTGGTTGAGTACTCGTTTGTCGCTTCATTGTTAAAATCAGGGATAAGTCAAAAAGAGATTAATTTGCTATTGGCCCTTATTAAAAGTAACTTTAATATTATTGATTCAGTTAAGAGAGATGACCATTTTATCTTAAGAACTAAGTTAAATAGTAGAAATGAAACCTATATTAGTTCTTTTTACTATTTAGGTAGTAAAACCGATTTATTTATTATCAATGATGGGCAAGGCAACATATTTGATGAGCATGGCGTGTCAATAAAAAATAAACTCCGATTTTCAGATCCCTTTGATAAAAGCTACAGAGTAAGCTCTGGCTATGACTTAAAACGAACACACCCAGTAACCAATATAACGACTCCACACTTAGGCACTGACTATGCAACACCAGTAGGTACACCGATTCGTAGTATTGCTGATGGCATCGTTTTAAAGTCTCGTTACAACCGTTTTGCGGGCAACTACATTAATATCCGCCACACAAATGGCTCTGTATCACGCTACCTACACTTATCTCAACGCCACGTCCACGTTGGCGAGAAGATCAGCAGAGGACAAGTGATAGGAAAAACGGGTAACACAGGAAGAACAACAGGGCCGCATTTACACCTTGAACTGCACATTAATGGTATTCCGGTTGATTACGAGCGATACATTCAAAAGCACCCAAACACTGACGTTAATATAGAAATGCTGATTGCAGCGAGAAAAGAAAAAGCAGAACTGATGAAGGAGTGGAATAACTATAGAGTATATAATAAACCATAAATTTTTAAATTTTAAAGTAAAATGCGTCGCAAATAAACATGATCGTTTACTACAGAGGAACTACGATGCGTCAATTATCAATATCCCTATTATTTTTTTCTGCTTTTCAATCCTATGCTTCTGATTTTAATATCGAGAACTCCTATATCAAAAATGAGGAAAAACTTTCTCCGTATATCATTAACTCTGATTCTAATATGAATCCGGCTGGTCACGGAGCCTACTACGTGAAACCTCATAGCATGTCAATTACTGATAGTGGAAAATACGTACTTTTTCACAACACATTACCTAAAATACCGCTTGCCGATGACAATATGGATGGTGGTTATTTCCTAAAAAATACTGAAACAAATCAAACAACTCGATTAGGGCGTCCATCAAGTCTAGATAATTATATAAAAATGATAAATCCCGCTATATCCTCAAGCGGGAGATATATTGGTTTTACATATACTGACAACTCGATAGATTACAGTGGAGTAATATGGGATAGATTAGAAGACAAATTACTTACTGCAAAATACCCTGACGAGATGGAAGGAAAATGCACAAATAAGCATACTCATTTTAACGTTTACCCTATAAATGAAAAATATTCATACTACGAATACCCTTGCTCTACTGGAAGTAGTTTAAAAAACCATACAGAAAAAGTAGTTGGAATAACTGACATACAGAATAAAGAATCTAGAGTAATAAATATCGACATAGATGGCAACTTGGGTAATATATGGTTATCTCCATCAAGAATCATTTCTAGTGATGGTCGTTATTTGACATACACTTCTACAGAGCAAATGGACATAAACAATGTCTATGATGGGCAAGATACTGAAGTTGCAATATATTTATATGATAGAATAAAAAGTAGTTCGGTAAAAATAAAGTCAACTAGGATAGACTTAAGCCATCAGCCTAGCACTTTTTACTCATCAATTAGCCCTGATGGAAAGTTCTTAATATATCCAGCTAGAAAACCAGCAAATACAGAAAATGATAAAGACTTTACCCAAAACATTTATCTATCAATTTATAACATAGATACTGGAATGTCTGAATATGTAAAAGGACCAAACAATAAACTTATTCATAGCATTTCTAGTCCTACTATATCAAATAATGCTGAAAGTATCGCTTTCTCATCAAAAAATAGAGAATATAACACTGCTGGTGGCTATGGACCTCAAGTGTATTATTATGACCGTGTTAATGAAAAAATAACTCAAGTAAGTATATCACAAATTACTGGTGAGAGTGCCACCTCTGCAGGTGATGCATTAGTATACGGTAATGGAAAAGGAATTTTATGGTCCACTTCATCTCGCTTAGTTGACCCAAGAGAATCTGGAACTAAGCACTTGTACACTCTAGGAAAACCTATGATCCCAGAGATATGTGAACCCTACCTAGGATTTTAGTTACGGCTTGGTCATTATCATCAAGTGATATTACCGATTTTATATTATGACTGTTTCAGCCAAGTCACTATTATATACATCGAGAATAAAAAGAGCCGCTATATGCGGCTCTTAATGATGCGAATCTTTGTTTACAGACCCATGAGTTAATATTTATGTGGGCACAACTGAATGTAGCAAACTTACTGGCACGTAACACGCTTAGACTTCAGAAAAAGCTATCGTCCTCCAGCAAGAGCTTTAATGGTTCAGCATCCAACTGCTGTTGATCGCCTCTCCCTGCTCATCAAGTTTATGAATAATATAGTCGATAAACACTTTTACTTTCGCGGGCACAAACTTACGACTTGGATAGTATATATAGACACCTTGACCATCGGTTCTTTGAGGTTCAGAAACCAACATCAGTTTACCTTGCTGTACTAAGTCTCGAGCAAGATATTGGGGCATCAGTGCAATCCCTGCTCCTAAACTCGCTAAAGAGGCCATCGCATAACCATTGTCTACTGTCACTTGATGTGTAGGACTAAATTCTACTAATTGCCCATCTAAAGGCATCGTCAAGGTAAGCAAGCGCCCCGATTGTTTATAGCGGTACATTATCCATTTGTGCTGATTAAGCGCTTCAACACTCTGAGGCCGACCAAACTTCTTTATGTACTCCGGACTGGCAAACATACCCATATCAATAGGACATAATCGCCTCGCAATCAGGTTGCTGTCATTTAGTCTCCCGCTTCGAATAGCAACGTCCATCCCACTCTCCAATATACTGGTGTATTCATCGGAAAAGCTAAGATCCAACTTCACTTCAGGGTAACGTTCGCAAAACTCTGGAATCAGCGGAGTTATATAGTTTTGCCCGAACGATAAAGGAAGGCTGACACGAAGTGTACCAAACGGAGATGCAATACTTTGATGAAGCTGCTCTTCACTACTTTTGAGCAAGTTGATCACTTCTCTTGCCGTCTCAAGGTAGTTAAACCCCGCTTCAGTGAGCTGGAGTTGACGTGTTGTACGGTGAACTAAACGAACACCCAAATCCTGTTCTAGGCGAGCAATCGCTTTACTAACAGTAGAAGGCGACTGCCCTAATTGATTCGCGACTGCTGTAAAGTTCCCTAAGTCCACAACAGATACAAACAACTTTATTAATGACAGCTTATCCATAACGCTCACAATTAATGAAAAATAATCACATCTAATATGACAGAAAAAGTATTTTTGTGTCATGCAAACTTTTCTAGTATTTCGGAAAAGCATACCTAGCTATGGATATTTCTACTGACCTCAGAGACGACAAATAAAGCCAACACCATTAACTCTACACTCAGAATGCTCGGGCTTACGGCATTTTCTCCAACCTTTAATTCCATTGCATCTCATTAAGTGCAATGAAACATACTGAACTTGCTCTAACACGGTAAGAGGTTTTAATGACAATAATTCAACTTAAACGCGAAGTGATCTGTTTTGCTGGCGATTCTGGAGATGGTATCCAATTACTTGGAGAACGCTTTTCAGACAACTCGTCGAAACAAGGAAACGATGTCATGACGTTACCTGATTATCCAGCTGAGATACGGGCTCCGGCAGGAACCACATCTGGAGTATCGGCTTTTCAGATGCAATTTGCCTCAACAGAGATTTATACTCCTGGCGACGATTTTTCAGTCTTAATCGCTCTGAATGCCGCTGCATTAAAAACCAAAATCTCACAACTCGTTGAAGGCGGTTTGGTGCTTATTGATCTCGATGGTTTTAATAAAAAAAACCTTGAGCTTGCTGGCTATGAATCGAACCCATTGAGCGATGGTAGCCTCGCAAATTACCGAGTGATTAGTGACAGTTTTACGCGTTTAACCTTCCAATCTCTTTCTGAGTTAAACATAGCGCCAAAAGTAGTGAAGCGAAGCAAAAACTTTTTTATGCTGGGTATCGTTTTATGGATTTACAGTCGTCCGCTAGAACAGACCATTGAATGGCTAAATAATAAATTCGCTGACAATCCGCAAGCGAGAGAGGCAAATACTTTAGCCATAAAGTCAGGATTTAATTATGCCGAAACAACCGAAATATTCAGTGACTGTTTTCAGGTTGCTCCCGTAGCAGATAAAACTGGCTTGTATCGTACTGTTTCAGGGAACGAAGCATTATCGCTTGGATTAATATGCGCAGCAGAAAAACTCCAACGCCAGCTATTTTTGGGCTCTTACCCCATAACACCCGCCTCAGATATTCTACACACACTATCAACCTATCAACACTTTGGGGTCACGACATTCCAAGCAGAAGATGAGATTGCAGCTGCTTGTTCAGCTTTAGGTGCATCTTATGCTGGCGGTTTAGGAGTCACATCAACGTCCGGCCCTGGATTATGTTTGAAAGCAGAGACCATTAACCTTGCCGTAATGGCGGAGTTGCCAATGGTTGTTATCAACGTACAACGTGGAGGCCCCTCAACTGGTCTACCGACTAAAACAGAGCAATCAGACTTGCTTTTGTCTTTGTATGGTAGAAATGGGGATTCGCCACTCCCAGTGTTGGCTCCTGCTTCTCCCGCAGACTGCTTTGACATGGCAATCGAGGCCTGTCGAATTGCTACTACATTTATGACGCCAGTGATCTTATTGAGTGACGGCTACTTAGCAAACGGCTCCGAATCTTGGCTCGTGCCCAACCCTGATGAGATTAAGCTCACTGCCGAGGCAACAAAAGCAAACATAAGCCCGTTTTATCCCTATGCCCGTGATGACGTGTATTACAGCAGAGAGTGGGTCACGCCTGGAACAAAAGAGAAAATGCACCGCATTGGAGGGTTGGAAAAGCAAGCGATTACAGGCAACCCTTCTCATGATCCTGAAAACCACCAGCGCATGACTGATGAAAGAGCAAAAAAAATAAATAACATCTGCCATTTCATCCCTAAACAAACGCTAACAGGCAGTACTCAAGACTCACTGCTAGTGCTAAGTTGGGGAGGCACGCAAGGTTCTGTGTCGACCGCAATTGAGCATCTGAGAAAGCAAGGCGCATCGGTTGCCCACGCCCATATTAAGTATCTAAACCCGTTTCCAATCAATTTGGAAGAGATCATTAGCCAATTCAAACATGTGCTTGTTTTTGAGTTGAATAACCAACAACTCGTCAAAGTGATTCGCTCACAATATGCCATTTCTGCACGCTCCGTAACCCAAGTTAAGGGGTTACCATTCAAAGTTCACGAGGTCATTGAGTCTATTAACCACCACCTGAAGGATATTAAAAATGACGACTAAGGTACTCAACCGCAAAGATTTCGCATCTGATGTTGAAGTCAAATGGTGTCGAGGCTGTGGTGATTTTAACGTATTAAAAACGATGCAATCCGTTCTAGCACGATTAGGTCGAACTAAAGAGAACACCGTATTCATCTCAGGGATTGGCTGCTCATCTCGTTTTCCTTATTATCTCGATACTTATGGATTTCATACGATTCACGGCCGTGCCCCTGCCATCGCTACTGGTGTAAAAGCGAGCAATCCAGAGTTAGATGTTTGGGTCGTAACCGGCGATGGTGACGCACTGAGTATTGGCGGAAATCACTTTATTCACGCGATTCGACGCAACCAAGACATTAAAATTTTGCTTTTTAATAATGCTGTCTATGGACTGACCAAAGGCCAATTTTCCCCGACAAGCGAACAGGGCTTCATTTCTAAGTCGAGTCCTGAAGGCTCTCCCGATCAAGCGCTTAAACCTTTGGCATTGGCAGCATCCGCAGGTGCTACGTTCATAGCACGAACATCAGACAATGATCCTGCACACATGACGATGGTGTTAGAGGCTGCCGCCGCGCATTCGGGCACTGCTGTGGTTGAAATCCTGCAAAACTGTGTCATTTTTAACGATAAAGTGCACGAACCTTACAACGGCCCAGCTAATAGAAGCGAACATCTACTTTATCTCTCAGATAATGAACCGTTATTGTTTGGTAAAACACACTCAAAAGCGTTGATCAATAGAGGGTTTGGTTTCGAGATTGTCGAATCAGAGGCCCCGAACCTTTTGCTCCACTCCAGTCAATGCGAGGAGTCATACTATGCTTATGCGCTTGCTAACTTGAGCTATCCAGACTTTCCCGTACCCGTGGGCGTTTTTCGTTCAGTGACTCGACCTACTTTTGATCAAGTCATTCGACATCAAAAACACCAAGCAACTCTAAAATATGGTCAAGGCGACTTAACCGAATTGCTCAAACAAAACAGTTATGAGCGTCTCTGCTAACAATTGAAAGAGCCAGCTATTGAGGTAACCTTCCCTGCAAAGATGAAACTAAAAGGTTTCCGATTCTAGTTGGCGACTTGCTGAATGATGAGTTGATAAGGAAGTGTGGTGGTTGCAGAGATCCATCACACTAAAAAGAGGCTCTATAATGAGCCTCTTCTGTTTTTTAAAATAGTGACATCGTCACTCTTCTGAATGGTTTCTATCGTATTCAGCGCTTGCCTTTTTCAGCCCTTCTAAATCGTCTGAACATAACAACCTCTTCAGGCTGTCGATTTTCTTATCAGGCCAATCATATATCCTAAGAGCGAGCAGTTCGTCTATCGTCTCTCGAGAAAAGCGATATTTGACATGCTTAGCTGGTGAGCCTGCAACCATGCTGTAAGGCTCAACATCTTTCGTCACCACACTGTTTGCCGCAACGATTGCTCCTTCTCCGATAGTCACACCCGGCATTATCATGGATCGCATACCGAGCCAGGCGCCATCGCCAATATGAGTATCTCCTTTCCCGACGTACGCTTCTTCAATAAAGTCCATAAATGGGTACAAGGAGAACCAATCAGCTCTATGTGTACTATTCCCCCCCATAACAATCACAACTTCCGCTGCAATACAGACAAAGTCACCTATATGTAACTTATCAATCTTCCATTTTGGTTCCCAATCTCGGCTGAACTCATCGCCTTGTAGATATCTTACAACGGACTCCTCAAAACCGGCGTCCCAACAATCACTGTAATAACTATGTTTACCTTTAATCGTTATATTGGGATTCGTAACAACTTCATGTAGCAAAGTCACCTTAGACCAATGCTTAGTTTTCATGAATACTCCTATAAATACTATCGAATAAAACAATGCAGATAGTATGTATCTAAATAAGCGCTAATAATTACATAGTGCCTATTACCACTAAATTTTACTTCACCACCGAGCTGATAATATTGTAAGCAGCCTCTACTCTTTCTGCATTAGGGTAGTTTTTATTCGCCAGAATCACTATGCCTATTTTTTCAGAGGGTACATACGCGACATATGCCCCAAAGCCACCTGTTGAGCCCGTTTTGTTATACCAAACGTCACGACCGAGAGTACCGGATTCACTTGCTTGAACCGGTTTAGCGTTGAGAATTACGTCGCTGGAGTTCCCCTTCAATAATTGCGAAAGTGAAACGGGGTAATCATAACCTTCCCACCCTACGGCTTGCGTAAACGTGTCGGTATCAAAATACTTAGTATGAGTTCGCTCTAGCGCATTTTCTATATCAGTATTAAGTTGCGCTTGACCCATATTTGCTTCGATATATTGAAGCATATCTAAGCTTGTTGATTTAATACCATAGGCTTGTGCGTCAAGAATACCTGGATTAACTCTAACGGGTTTTCCCTCAGAACTATAACCAAAAGCATAGTTGTTAAGCTTATCCTTTGGTACATCGACAAACGTATTGGTCATACCGAGCTCAGGCAGGATGACGGTTTCCATCATTTCCGTATAGTCTGACTTCATACTCAAGGCACCGATGTAGCCAAATAGACCAATACTAGGGTTTGAGTACTTCCTCTTAGTACCGGCTTCGTACTCCGGCTTCCACGTTTTGTAGTACTGCATCATTTCAGCGTCGTTCGTTACTTCGCTAGGGAATTGCAATGGTAGACCACCTGCAGTGTAGGTTGCGACATGAACTAGCTTGGTATTACCCAGGACACTATTTTCTAATTCTGGAATATAATCTTTGACCTTGTCATCCATGTTCAACTTACCTTTTTCTTGGGCGTACCCAGTCAAAGTAGCGGCAAAAGTTTTACTGATAGAGCCGAGTTCAAAAATAGTGTCGTTAGTGACTAAACTCCCCTTACTTTCGTCAGCGAAACCGTAATTGTAAAAATAACGCTTACCATCAATCGTTACTGCAACAGCCAACCCCGGAATGTCGTATTCGTTCATTAATCCTTTAGCACATTCATCAACTACGCTCTTTAATTGACTGCTAACTGTTGACTCCGTTTTCGCAAACGTGACGAAAGACGTGAGCGATAAAATAGCCACCAAGGCATTGTTTAATTTCATTGAACCCTCAATTTTTAATTTTCACTTATAATTAATTTCTAGTTTATTCCAAGGCTTTTAGCTTTTTATATAAAAGTAATCCTGACTTGAAGAACTCCAATCGTTAACCCCCGATGAATAACACTATGTCTTCAAAATTTTAGTGCGATATAAACAGGTTTAAACCTGATCACCGTTGATAGGTAGGCCGATTAGATACGAATGTGAGTAACATCCGTTTGCAAAATGGGGAAATAGTGTACTCAAATGCGCTTTTTCCATACCAAGATAACGGTATACTAGGCAGATATACTTGGTATATACAGATCCACATCCTCACAACGCTTTAGAACCACTTTTCAACGTCTACAGAGAAAACGATGCCATTTTCACTACACTTCGAAACTGGAAAAGTCACCAGCCAACAGCTTTATTCCGAGATATACCAAGGGATATTAGAAGGCAGATTACGCTCAAATGAGAGATTACCGTCGACTCGCATGTTGTCTAAAAAGTTAGGCATAGCAAGAAACACTGTCATTTCGGTGTATGAGCGACTTCAGTTCGAGGGGTGGATAGTAAAAAAGGCAGGGTCTGGCACGTACGTAAGTAATGTTCTAGAACAAACGGTGAATCAAGATAAGAGACCAATAAAACACTACCAACTAGGGGTGTTTGGCACTAACGCAGCGAAAAAGCCAGAGATCATCGCACCAAAGAATCTAGACTATGACTTCACTTTAGGCGTTCCTGATCATCAGAGAATAGCAAAGCATATTTGGCGACACTCAAGACTGAGTAGGCTCAATGCATTAACTCCAGAGTTTGCACATGGTGGTGATTTGCAAGGGTTAGCTTGTTTACGAGAGTCTATCTGCGAGTATGTAAGACATTCGAGAGGCGTAATCTGTGATCCTGAAGACATCATCATTACGCAAGGGTGCCAGCAGGCAATAATGACGACTCTCCTTACATTACTCTCTCCGGGGGACCTCGTGTCGACAGAAGATCCAGGATATCCTGTTTTTCGAAATCAAGCTCGATTGCTTGGCGCGCAAATAGGCACCGTGCCGATGGACGACCAAGGCGTTGTCGTTGAATCAATCCCTTCTAATACCAAAATTATTTATACAACGCCTAGTCATCAGTTCCCTTTAGGCTTTAGCTACTCCGTCGAAAGAAAGTTAGAACTGTTGAGGTGGGCAGAAGTTAATAACGCAATCATTATCGAAGATGATTATGATGCGGAATATCACTATCTCAATACCAGTAAGCAAGCTCTCAAATCACAAGACAAAAATGACTGCGTCATTATGATAGGCAGTTTCTCTAAAATACTATTTCCCGGCTTACGCATTGGCTATATGATTCCGCCAAAATCTTTAATAGATCCAATTTCAAATATGTTATGGCACTTGGGACGAAGTACATCTGTGGTGTCTCAAATCCTACTTGACGAATTCATGCGTGACGGTCATTTCTCTCACCATTTACTCAATATGAATAAAATCTACAGCGAAAGGTATCATAAGCTCACTCAATTAATTGACAACGTAGATTGCTTACAACGTATTCAGAGCCAAGGTGGATTGCATATAGCAGCTGAAGTATCGGGGTGCGCGACACAAATGGTGAATAAGCTTGCTTCATCCAATGTAGCGGTTTATCCATCATCGCATTTTTCTATCAACAATCATTCTAATGCCCTCTTATTTGGGTTTGGCATTATCCCTACCCCAAAAATAGAAAAAGCATTTGATATTATTCAATCAGTATTGGATTAAAGCAGATATAAAATTGCCTCTTCAAAAATGTCATAAACCTAAAAAGCAATAAACTTATGAAGAGGCAATATCAAACTATCGTCTTGATAGGTATCAATTTATCGTCGTGTTATCACCGGCAGAGTCATGGCAACTTCGAGCTTGGAACGCTTTTCAACCAAATAAGAGTTCACTACGAATTGTGTCGCTCTAACCCGCTTGTTTTGCGTCAGCCCCAAAACTATATTTCTTCGACTGTAAACGTACTAGGTTCAAAGTAAAGCGACGTATCACGCATTAATCTCCAGTAATTTACCATACCGCTTCATGACCGCTTAGGATATAAATTATCGAAAAATACCAAACCATAAGTTAATACGCTGCTAACGGCTCAAAAAAATAACGAAGTTGTAGCGCAATTATATCAACATCATTTTCATGTAAGAAATAACGAGCGCCTTGGACACCGATCTCCCAATTATCTGAGAGGTTGTAGCCAACTTCTGCACCAATATATCCATCAAAACCATCCACTTCCGTCGTTATCTTGCTGCCTTGATACGTACTTTCAATATCGGTATCCCAGAACAAGCCCCCCAAACTCAGTTTTGCGGACCATGAATTGTATTGCCAGAACTTATAACCGATGTCGAAGCCTATGCCCTTAACAAGGAGTGGTGCTATAGATGCGACACTAACGTGATAGTCTTCTGGTGAAGTAGTAGCACTACGCAATGTTGCACTACCTTCACCCATATCAATATAACGGATAGTTCCTGACCATTGCTCAGAAAAAGCATATCCAAACCCAATAGAACGGTAGAGCCCGGTGTTGTCAGTAGAGATTACGTTATCACCTTTAACAGCATCACGCTCATCTGCATGGCTTGATCCCATTTGAACATCAACATACCAACCAGCTTGACTACTAAAACTAAACACAGTAAGTAGTGCTAGAGCACTGTTTCTTCCATAACGTTTCATGGCTCCTAACAAAATCAAAAGCATCAACATCATGCCACCCAATGATCCTGCTGAAGTATTTTCAACCTTTACATCTCTTACCAACTTAACTGTCACTATAACTTTCCCTGTGTCTTGCAGGCCTTGGCTATCTTGAATGATATATGTCAACACATCATTGCCTTCAAACCCTGAGGTAGGGGTATAGGTCACGCTCTGATCTGCATTCATGACCGCCTGCCCATACTGCGCTTGGACTGAAACCAACTTCAATGTGTCGTTATCCGGATCGGTATCGTTAGCAAGGACATAAACCGTGACAGGGGTACGATCATCGGTGGTAATATTATCGTCCACCGCATTCGGATTCTGACTGTTTACCACATTCACCGTCACCTTCGCCGATCCCGTTCCACCATTACCATCCGTTACGCTATAAGTGATCAAAGCCTCCCCATAGTACTGTGGTTGAGTGACATAACTTAGTTTGTTATCAACCACACTAACACTACCAATATCTACAGAAGCGCGACTTACCTTCAGCCCATCACCATCAGCATCGGTATCATTGCTCAATACATCGAGCGTCACCGTACCATTGAGACTAACAAACGCATTGTCGTCAATCGCTTGAGGAAGTGCATTATTGTTTACACGAGCGGCAACGACGCCAGGGTCAACGACACTGCCATTAGCCAATCCATCATCATCGTTCGGACCACCGTCTTCAATGGTAAGTTGTACACACCAGTCACCTTCAGTCAGACCCTGTGACCATGAACTGTGCCCTGGTGGCGGACAATAACCAGCCTCGCCAGCACTAGAAGAAACTGTGTTTTGAGCATCCTCAATAAAGTCTATCCACCCCTGTTCAGCGTTATACTTTCGGTACACTGCATTTGCTGGAACAGGTAAACGCTGAGGCAAAACTAATTGATAGCTTTGGCCGGGCAGCGGCAAATTAGTTACTACAAAATCAAAGATTCCACCTATGCTCTTCATGTTGATATCTTTAGGAAGCTCCTCATCTAGCAATAAAGCTCCTCCTGTTGTGTTAGTCAGAATGGTTATTCCTTTGCGTAAACAGACACCTGGCTGCCCCTCAATGAGGAAGCGATCTTTTTCTGACACAACCTGTTGAATTACGTTACAGTCAGAAATTGCGTCAAGATAGTCAGGAATGCCATCACCATCACTATCATTATGACCTTCTTGATCATCCGGGATTAAGTCGCCATCACTATCTTCACTTCCGAGCTCCGCCAATGTTTGTACCACTTCTAAATAGACATTCCGTGTCACTGATAATGGTGGAGTGCCATTGTCAGTAACTGTCAATTGCAAATTGTAAATCGCTGAACTCAGTAATTGCGGAGAGAAAGTCAATGTTTCGCTGTACATCTGCCCCGCAATCGCTTGGTTAAGTACATCGCTATCACTACTCCATCTGAAACTGTGTATATCTGACATATTTGCATCATTAACACTGCTTGTGATTGTGACCGGTTCAACACCATTTTCAATTTGGCTCCGCTGCTCCCCCGCCTGAGATACACTTACCGAGACCTTCGGAGCCACATTCTCTTCAAAGATTGTCAAGGTGTAACGACGCTTACTACCTAGATTAAGGGTGCTGTCCAAATCAATCACTAAGGTTTCAACGCCTTCACTTTGTCCATCATTAAGTAGTTCGAACGAAAGTTTGCCTTCGGTACCACTAGTTATCACCACTTCGCCAGAGGTGAGTGTGTGGTCATCACTGTCTGTGCTTCCTGAAACCGTGTAAGGTACGACTACTGGGTAACTCGGCGAAGGGCCGTTAAGGTGTATCGTTACGCTATGGTTGGTGCCTTCCGTGGTTTGCGCATCTTTGGAGATACTTATCAGTGGATACACTGTTACCGTTTGACTAGCCTCAGCGACGTTTCCATCAGAGTCTTGAGTACGCCAATAGACCGTATTAGTTCCAGGTCGGAAGAAGGTCGTGCTGTCGACCAATGAAACAGGTAATAGCTTGCCTGTACTATCTCGGGCCACGGCAGAGCCTAATGCAACTTTAGTAAAGAGCGAACTTGCGTTCACTTCGATATCTGAAGGTGCGGTTATTGTTGGTGCGTCCAATTTCGCACTTTTAATTGTCACGATTGCTTTCGCGGTGGCCTTTCCTCCATTACCATCTTTCACACTGTATTGCACTGTCACTGTACCAATTGAGGTCGTTGCCAATTGGATTTGACTGCCCACAATCGTTGCCGTTCCAGATGTAGGTTTAACCCATTCCAGTTGTAATGTGTCTAGATCAATATCGCTGTCGTTGCTGAGTACATCCAATAAGTAGCTACCATCGTTACTCCCGGTAAAGACATAGGTATCATTAACTGCCATTGGTTCATCATTGACGTTGATTACCGTGATGCTAAACGCTGCTAGAGAGGCGCTTAGCTCACCGTCAGAGACACTAATAACAATATTATTGGTACTGCCAACATGCTCATTTTCCGGCGTACCACTTAGCAACCCAGTTGCTCTATCAAAGGTTGCCCATGATGGTTTATTGCGGATTGAAAAGCTCAAGCTACTACTATCAACATCCGATGCCTGCAGCGCGAAGCGATACGTACTGCCTTCGTCGACCGTAAGAGCAGGAGTGCCACCGATCACTGGCGCGTCATTGACATTGTTAACAACAATACTGAATCTATTGAGCATTGTGGTCGTGAGACCATCAGAAACCGAGATAACAATGCCCTGATATTTGCCAACATCACCATTATCTGGTGTACCACTAAGCGTGCCTGTTGATGCATCAAAGCTAGCCCAAGATGGCTTGTTCACGATACTGAAGGTGAAGGCTTGGCTGTCAACATCTGACACTTGTGGCGTGAACAGATAGGTGCTGTCTTCATTCACTTGTGTTGCTGGTGAGCCAGATATAACGGGTGCATCATTCACGTTATTCACAGTAATCGAAAACGCTGACAATGAGGAAGAAATTTTGCCGTCGGATACGCTAATCACGATATCTGAATAAGTCCCCACATCACTGTTACTTGGCGTGCCAGAAAGTGCTCCTGTTGTCTTGTCAAATTTAGCCCAAGGTGGCTTGTTAGCTATCAAGTAGGTCAGAGTATCCGCTGGGTCATCGTCCAATGCCGCGGGCACAAACTGATACACACTATCTTCATCAACTTGCGTCGATGGGGTACCCGTAATCACTGGCGAGTCATTAACGTTATTCACCGTGATGGTCACTAACGCCACTCCAGAGGTAAGTTCTCCGTCACTTACGCTGTAAGTGAAACTGTCCTGACCAAAGAAGTTACTGTTACCCGTATAAACCGCGTGATTGCCTGTGACGGTAACATTACCGTTGACTGGTGATGTTACAATTTGATAGCTCAAAGATGAGCCTTCTGCATCGTTACCATTTAAAGTAATGGTCAGCGGTATCTCTTCCTCTCCCGTAGCACTGATATCGGTCTCGGTTGGTGTATCGTTGACTGGATTAACCGTCAAATCGACACGAACCTCTGTCGAGTCTAGATCACCGTCGTTGACCTTGAACAAGAAGAAGTCGGAGCCATTGAAGTTCGCTTCTGGTGTATAGCGCCAACCATTATTGGTCAACTGCTCTAGCACGCCATTACTGACTTGCTCAGTGATAAGATACTGCAGAGTGTCATCATCGTTATCAATATCTGAACCAACCAGCGTGATCACCAAACTATTGTCTTCATCAAGCGTTTGTGACTGTGCTTGCGCCATTGGTGCGTCGTTGACTGGTGTTACCGTCATGGTCACTGTTGCGACGTTAGATACAGCACCTGCTAAGTCTGCCACCGTATAGCTGAAGCTGTCTTCACCGAAGTAGTTCTCATTGGGGTTGTAAACAATCGCTCCTGACGCCGTCACGTTCACACTGCCATATGCTGGCGTATCGACGACTGTGACACTAGTGAGTTCAAAACTGTCTCCAACATCGGCATCACTATCATTGCCTAATACGTTGACCTCGAAGGAGCCTCCCTCTAGTAGTTGTGCACTGTTATCAACAGCAACGGGGGCATCATTCACTGGCGTAATATTGAGCGTGACGGTTGCTGGCACGGAGACTGCTTGACCACTATCGGTTAACGTGTAGGTAAAGCTATGTTGACCATTAACGTTCGCTGTTGGCACAATCTTTAAGGTCCCATCGGTATTGACACTGACCGTGGCAAAACTGTATCCCCCCTCTCCTTGACCAAGATCTTGTAGGGTAATACTACTCGCGGTGAATGACCCATCTTCGATATCACTGTCGTTACTTAAAACATCGAGTGTCGATATGACATCTTCATCAAAGGTAAAACTGTCTGCCTCCGCCACTGGTGAGTCATTGACGGAACCGATATTGACGCTGACCGTGGCCGCAAGAGAAACGCCGCCTTCACTGTCTGCGATCGTGTAAGTAAAACTGTCGCTACCATTTTCATTCGCATTCGGCGTATATACAAAAGTGCCTACAGCTTGATCAATGGCGACTTGTCCTTTTTGAGGCAAACTAACTAACGCTAAATCACCCGTTGGGATGCCATCTTCAACATCCTTCGCTTGACTGCGCGCGGTGACTGCTGCGCTTGCGGTATCTTCGTCAGTGTTAATGGTCAGCGCTTTCGCGACTGGCGCATCATTTATAGCCTTGATAGTGACGGTTACTGTCGCGTCTTGTGACTCCTGTAACAGGGCATCTTTCACGGTATAGGTAAAGCTATCCGTGCCTGTCTCATTACTATTTGGCGTATAGGTAACAACGCCGTTGCTGATCGACACCTGACCTTTAATTGGTTGCGTTTTAATCGTTGCAGAAGAAGCGACCATGTCATCATTGATATCGGAATCGTTGGCTAACAGATCAAATTGTTTCGCCGTATCTTCCTCAGTCGAGAAGCTATCATCAAATGCCGTTGGCGCGACATCGTAGCGTTTAGTCACCGTATCCGTCACTGCATCAGATGCATTGCCTGCGGCATCGGTTACCACCACGCTTACTGTCAGCGTCCCCTCTTGCAAACCAGTGACGTCAATGCCCGTTACTTGCATGGTCTCCGAGGAGATTGTTTGACTAGCGCCGTCAATGGTCGTGGTACCGTCGGTCACGCGATAAGTGAACATCGCGTTCACTTCAGCTGCTGCGAAGGTAAAGCTCATCGCCTGTTCGTTGGTTTTGTTAATGCTCTCCTGATCAATGCTGATGCTATGTCCAGTCGGGATCCCCGTATCCACTGAGATCAACAACTGAGTCGCTGCAGTATTGAGGTTGCCAGCTGCATCGCTAAATTGCTCTGCTGCAACATTAATAGTTGCATCCTCAGTGCTTTCTTCTGCAGGTGTAAAGGTAGCCGTGTAACTGGCTCCACTGCCCGCAAAGTTAGAAAGAGTTCCGCCAGCAACGGTCACATCGGCTTCGGCAAAATCAGTTGCGGCTTCACTCAAGGTAAACGTGAGTTTTGCCGTTTCACCCGCTTTCAGCGCAGCGCTGGAGCTAGTGATACTGACGGTTGGAAGCATAGTATCGACGCTGATGGAAAGTGGTGTTGCTGCACTATTGCTGTTACCAGAGGCATCGGTAAATGTGCCGGTGGCAACATCAATGGTGCCGCTCGCCACACTCTCTTCCGTTGGTGTAAAGGTCGCCGTGTAACTGCTACCACTGCCTGCAAAGTTGGACAAACTGCCGCCAGTGACGGTGACATCTGACTCAGCAAAGTCACTTGATGACTCACTTAAGGTGAACGTGATACTCGCCGTTTCGCCAGAGATCAAATCGAGGTCTGAGCTGCTCAAAGAAACAGTTGGCTGCACGTTATCTAACGTAAATGTTTTGCTAGCTGCACTGGAGGTGTTGCCTGCAGCATCGCTCTGGCTAGCCGCGACCGTCAGGGTGCCGTTGTTAAACGCACTTACATCAAGCTCACTGCCGCTCAACGTCCAGTTCCCTGAGTTGTCGGCCGTCACCGTACGACTGGCATAATTGCTGTAGTCCGTGATGGTCACGTTCACGCTATTGCCTGCTTCCGCGCCGGAGCCAGCAATCAGCACGTCGTTATCTTCTGCCGCATTGACGATGCCATCAGTTTCAATCGGCGTGGTGATGGTCACAGCTGATGGTGCGGCGTTATCCAGGGTAATGCTCTGGGTGGCGGCGGTGGAAGTATTACCTGCTATATCTGCTTGGGTTGCAGACACCGTCAGGGTGCCATTGTTAAACGCACTTACATCAAGCTCGCTGCCGCTCAACGTCCAGTTGCCTGAGTTGTCGGCCGTCACCGTACGACTGACAAAGCTGTTATTGTCCGTGATGGTCACGGTCACGCTGTTGCCTGCTTCCGCGCCGGAGCCAGCAATCAACACATCGTTATCTTCCACTGCATTGACAATACCATCGGTTTCAATCGGCGTGGTGATGGTCACTGCTGATGGGCCAGCATTGTCCAGGGTAATGCTCTGTGTGGCTGCGGTGGAGATATTACCTGCTATATCAGCTTGGGTTGCAGACACAGTCAGGGTACCATTGTTCAGGCCACTGATATCCAGCTCGCTGCCGCTCAACGTCCAGTTGCCTGAGTTGTCGGCCGTCACCGTACGACTGACAGAGCTGTTATTGTCTGTGATAGTCACGGTCACACTGTTACCTGCTTCCGCGCCGGAGCCAGCGATCAGCACATCGTTGTCTTCTGCAGCGTTGACGATACTATCAGCCTCAATCGGCGTGGTAATGCTCACTACGGATGGTGCTACTGTATCAATGGTGACACTTAACGCGTTGGATGCCGAGCTAACATTATCATCGCTATCAGACGCTTTAGCACTTATTGCATGTGTAATACCAGACGCCAACTCATTGGTTGTTATCTTCCAGTTTCCTCCAGTAGCAGTGCCTGTGCCAATAACCGTTGCACCTCCACCGACTTGATCACTGTATAAAGTAACGATCGATCCACTCTCAGAAATCCCACTAAACGTTGGAGTAGTGTCACTGGTAATATTATCAGTATTTAATGATCCGGTATCCGAGCTAGCATCTAAATCGGGTGTAGATGGCGCATTTGGCGTGGTATCGACTGTAGTAAAGTTAAATGTGGCATCATCGCTGATCCCAGCAAAGCTATTATTTGCGGTGTCAGCCACGGCACTAGATTCAATATGAATGGCGTAAGTCCGGTTTCCTATCAGATCACTGGTTGGGTTTAAATAAACTTTATCGTTGGTAACACTGATACGGCCAGCGCCTGGTGAAGTTGTTGTGCCATCACTTTCGGTGGCAACATTAAATACTTCAAAATCGCGGCTGTCTGTAATATTACGAATGGTAATATTGCCGCTCTTCAGCTCAATATTCTCATCAAAGGCAATCTCGATGTTGTTGCTAACAGAAACATTGGTTGCATCATCAGTGGGGGTTGAGCTCGCACTGACAAAAGTAGGCGCGGTTGAGTCTGAAACCGCAGCGTCATCAATCTTGATACTTTTGATAAGATAACGAGAGTCAGCACCCGGACTTCGGGTAAACGCCATAGTCACTGTATCAACGTCCTGCCATGCAGAATCAGTAAAGTCTGTACCACGGGTCAGGGTAAACAAATCCTGTAACCCTGAGTTTGCTTCACCACCTTTTGGCAAGGTGACAGTTTCGGTCACTGTTTGAGTATTATTAGAGAAGCCAGTTAACACAAGTTGATACGTTTTATCTGAGTCTCGGGCCGACCCCTGCATAAAGGTAATTTCGTCGAAACTGAAGTTAGTACTTGATCTCTCAAAAAAGCGGAAGCCACGATTGTTGAACTCATTAATCATGGTATTTGAGAAAAAAACACCAGCTACAAACCCGAGGTCATTTAGGCCAGTAAACGGAGTGCTATCAGTGCTATTGCCGGCATCTAATACCATAGACACAGCACCTGCATTGGTAAGAGTGACCGAGGGCATACCCCCAGTGACGCCTGTCTCCACCTCACTAAAATTGGAACCTGAACCATTAGAGTAGTTAATCGTTTGCTGTGCGGCCCAGGCTTCACCGGAAAAAAACGCTGAGGACACCCATGCTGTTGTAATTGCGATCGCTACCTGACGACGTAATCTCATTTTCCTCTCCTGAAGATGACGGCCTTATCAACATAGCCGGGTTATCATAATCAACTTAAATGTTTAATTTTTTTATAGGAAAGGATTAGCGAAAGTTTCAGCCAATTCTTTCTTGGTTGATTAGCTGCGTGGTGGGTATACTCCCGCAGTGGCAATTAACCAATTAAGCGGCAATACCGGGCTCAAAATATTAAGTGGCGCTGAACCGCCTGTTTCAGTCACAGTTACAGTACCTCCTTCCGAGCCACCACCAGACACACTTAAGCCTTCGATGTCAGTCAAATCTGGTTGCTGAAACGTCGGTTTATAGAACCCAGGGGTAGAGTTTTGCGCTATATACGAATTACTATCGGGTACCTGTGTATTTGCAGCATTGGTAGCAACCTGCATCCTGCCTGTTACAGGTGCAGCAGTGCCAAGAGGGGTAAAAATTGCCGTATGTAAGTGTGCTGGCATTTGGGTTATATCAATAGTTACCAGTTCAGTACCCAATCTTTCTCCCTGATGATAATCCATCCCCCCAGGTCGTGTGCCTACACCAACTGGACTGCGGCCACGCAAATCAGATAAACCAAAGGTAGTTCGGGCGTCACCTCCGTATAGAGTGCTAACTAGAGAGAAGAGTGTTGGATTATCTTCAATTGCCTGCATTTGCCCCGAGCACATTGCCCAATTTCTAATTGCAAAATTGCCGCCAAATGCGGTTAGTGTCCCAAGATACGGTTCTGTAGCCATACTGTTCTTCCTTTTAACGTATACACTTAAGTTAAAACCAACCCATAACGTAATTGGTGTGGTTGGTTAAAACTTTCCAATCTCGCATTACTAAATACCGTTACGGGCTTCATTAATGCCGCAAAGAGCCGTATTGATATATTTCTTTACTCGCAGGCTGAAGCGTGCTGAAGCAATGACATCCCAGCGTCCAGCCCAGATGTGGAAATGTACTGTCGGGTCAGTTCCTCTTGAGTGAGTTTAGCCAGAGAAAGAGATTGGCAAGCGTTGCCATACATGCTCTGAAAGGCTTGCACCAGTGTTCGGTGCTCAACTTTCGTCTCCTTCAATACGAGCTCAACTGCCGCAGCGAAACTCTCTTTCAGTTGCCGTTGGCGTTCAGCCGTGCTGAGTTGGTTTTGGAGCATAGCCTCAAGTTGAGTCCGTAATGAGTACTTAAGCAGCTCATCCATTTCGGGTTCAGCAAAACCAAACTGTTGAGTTTGTTGCTGCACTTCTTCAATACCGACCGTCTCACGAGATTGAGGACGTTGCTGGTAGAATTCTATAGGTGAGCCCTTTTGCATAATTTATGAACCTCAATTGCCGCTGTAGCAGTTGTTAATGATGTAAACAAGCCTGTACTTGAGAAAAACATACGCCATAAGCTCGGCGTTATAATATCTGAGCTCACGGATCTAATTTCATAAACCGTACTGACAAAATTGGGCAGAAAAATTGAGATAAAAACAGTTCCAATTCTGGAAATTCAGAGAGTAGTAAATAGTTAGGGTAATAGGCCTTTCGATAGGATTCTTCTAAAGCAAGTGCTTGCCAATCCCCTCGATAACAAGATCGTTTGACATGTGTCAGCCACGCAGTCTCCTTGATAGAGGTAAGCGCGGCATTCAAGTGTGGTGTAATATGAAATCCTTTTAACAGGCAGAAAAAGCCAATATCCATTGTATAAAGCCAACTATTTATAATATTGAAATTGAAATTATTTTTATCGGCAGTTATTTAGAAAGAGCCGATGTCTGTCTCTTATACACATCTCAAAAAAACACCACCCCCCCCCCCCCCCCCCCCCCCTCCCCCCCCCCC
>NZ_SHOE01000027.1:0-53469 GCF_012275705.1 Vibrio chemaguriensis | reverse complement strand
TGTGGGGCTTCCCCATGTGAGAGTAGGACATCGCCAGGCTTTAAATTTGAAAAAGCCCACTCGAAAGAGTGGGCTTTTTTACGTTTCTGGGCTCTGAAAATTACCTAAGCACTCAGAACTCAAACATCTATTGTTAAAGTGTAATGTATTTACTCTCCGCTACTTTCCAAAAAGCCTTCACTAATGGATTCTCTAACTGATTTTTGGTACAGCAGACACCAAGTTCAAACGGCTTAATTGGTAACACTTTTAAGCGATTTATCTTCTCCCTCACCGGGCTATTGTTGATCACGACATCAGGTGCGATACCCACACCGCATCCCAGTGCAACCATACTTACGATGGCTTCATGCCCTGACGTTTGCGCGTAGATTTTCGGCTTTATTTTCATTTGTTTGAGCCAAGCATTGGCTCTATCTCTTGCTGTCCCTGCTTCTGGGAGAATGAATGGAATGACTGACCAGTTTGGTCTTTCTTTTTGTAGCTCCTCCGCAAATGAACTCACGCCGACAGGAGCGATGACCGAAAGTGGTATTTCACTGATCGTTTCAAATGCGATTTTGCTTGGCATCTGCTCAGATTTGGCTGAGATGGCAATATCGGCTTCATCTGCTAGAATTTTGTCGATTGCTTGAGCCGGGTCGCCGGTTGATAGCTTAAATTCGATAAAAGGATGCTGCAGACGAAAATCAGAGATTAACTCTGGCAGGTGGCTGTAGCTTGCAGTAACCGAACAAAAGAGACGGATTTCTCCTTTCAACTCGTCCTCTGCTCCTTTTAGGTGACTTTGGTACTGCTGCCATTCGCCAAGAATTTTTAAGGCGACAGGAACCAGTTTTTTGCCTTGGCTCGTTAAATCAACGCTGCGATTGTCCCGCAAAAATAATTGTTGGCTAGTTTCTTCCTCTAGCTTTTGTACTTGTCTGCTCAAGGCTGAAGGACTCACATGCATCGCTGCTGCGGTCTTAGCGAAACTTTTACTCTCACACAGATGAATAAAAAGTTGCAGGCTTTTGATATTCATTAAATCTTCATTTCCATGTTGCACAAATTGCAATAACTAATTGTGAATATATCACTTTAAGCAATTTAATGTCTGTTTTAGTATGAAGTTATTCGGTAAGGCAATTACCGACCTCAATGGAAGAATCTCAAAGGAGCACCAAGATGGCTAATTATTTCAATACCTTAAACTTGCGCGAGCAGTTGGACCAATTAGGTCGTTGTCGCTTTATGGACCGTAGTGAATTTGCTTCAGAAGCGGATTACTTAAAAGGCAAGAAAGTGGTTATCGTAGGTTGTGGTGCTCAAGGTCTTAACCAAGGTCTGAATATGCGTGACTCTGGTCTAGACGTTGCTTACGCGCTTCGCCAAGCAGCAATTGATGAGCAACGCCAGTCATTCAAAAACGCAAAAGACAACGGTTTTGAGGTTGGTAGCTACGAAACGCTAATTCCGCAAGCTGACCTAGTAGTAAACCTTACTCCAGATAAGCAGCACACAAACGTTGTTGAGACGATAATGCCGCTAATGAAAGAAGGCGCAGCGCTAGGTTACTCACACGGTTTCAACGTTGTTGAAGAAGGCATGCAAATCCGTAAAGACCTAACGGTAGTAATGGTTGCACCTAAATGTCCGGGTACGGAAGTTCGTGAAGAATACAAGCGTGGTTTCGGTGTACCGACTCTTATCGCTGTTCACCCAGAGAACGACCCAAAAGGTGAAGGTTGGGATATCGCGAAAGCTTGGGCTGCAGCAACAGGTGGTCACCGTGCAGGCTGTCTAGAGTCTTCTTTTGTTGCTGAGGTGAAATCTGACCTAATGGGTGAGCAAACTATCCTTTGTGGCATGTTGCAGGCTGGTTCTATCGTATGTTACGAGAAGATGATTGCTGACGGTATCGAACCTGGCTACGCAGGCAAGCTTCTTCAATACGGCTGGGAAACGATCACGGAAGCTCTGAAGTTTGGTGGTATCACTCATATGATGGATCGCCTAACTAACCCTGCGAAAGTAAAAGCATTTGAACTTTCTGAAGAGCTAAAAGAGCTGATGCGTCCGCTATACAACAAGCACATGGATGACATCATCACAGGTCACTTCTCTAGCACGATGATGGCTGACTGGGCAAACGACGATGCAAACCTACTAGGCTGGCGTGCAGAAACGGGTGAAACTGCTTTCGAAAACTACCCAGAAACTGACGTAGAAATTTCTGAGCAGGAGTACTTCGATAACGGTATCCTGATGGTTGCTATGGTTCGTGCGGGTGTTGAGCTAGCATTTGAAGCGATGACCGCTTCTGGCATCATCGATGAGTCTGCTTACTACGAGTCTCTACACGAGCTGCCACTTATCGCAAACACTATCGCACGTAAGCGTTTATACGAGATGAACGTGGTTATCTCTGATACGGCTGAATATGGTAACTACCTATTTGCTAATGTAGCAACGCCGCTACTGCGTGAAAAATTCATGCCTTCTGTTAGTACAGACGTCATTGGTAAAGGTCTAGGTGAAACTTCTAACCAAGTGGATAACGCGACTCTTATCGCTGTGAATGAAACAATCCGCAACCACCCTGTAGAATATATCGGTGAAGAACTACGTGGTTATATGACAGATATGAAGCGCATCGCGGTTGGTGGCTAATTTTCTTTGCTTCAAAGTAGAGAAAATATTAAATGAACTCTGGCCAGACTGGAGTCGATAAATACAAAAACACAACATCTAATCAAAAGGCTTGGTCGCCGTTGACCAAGCCTTTTTATTTTTAGCCGATTTATCTGCGCGCCGATAAGAAAAACGCTCCTTTGTGAGGAGCGTTTTAACACTTATTTTTCTGCAAGCTTCTCTTCAAGCTCCGCCAATTTCTGTTCCATTTCTGTCAGCTTTTGACGCGTGCGCAGCAAAACTTGAGTTTGAACATCAAACTCTTCGCGGCTTACGACATCTAACTTATTCAGTTGGCCTTGGATTACTTGGCGAACCTTCTGATCAACATCAGAGCCTAACTCTTTTACAGGTTGAGGCATTGAGTCGTGAATCTGTTTAGCAATTTGCTCTAATTTCTTTGGGTCAAACATAGTGGCTAAAACTCCTTTTGATTTGTCCTCATTTTAAGTAAATGATACGTGAAAGTCGCCATTTAGATGGCAAAAAAGAGAGCGGCAATAAAAAAGGTCACCGAAGTGACCTTTTTGAATGCCTTAAAAGCTTATCTGTTATCCGCTAATTCACGGTGGGCTGCTTTCGCTTCATCAACTCGTGCCAACTTCTCCAAGTCTTTGTCTTCAACAAATACTGGCAGTGGTTTGTGTTTTTCTGCTAGGTAGCTGTAAATCACAGGTAGTACGAATAGTGTGAACAATGTACCAATTGCTAGACCAGCAACGATTACGATACCGATACTGAAACGTTGCGCGGCACCTGCACCTGTTGCGTACATCAGCGGGATCAGACCTGCGATCATTGCTGCGGTTGTCATTAGGATAGGGCGAAGACGCACTTTCGCAGCCTCCATCACCGCATCAATACGAGACAGTTTATTATGTAACTGCTCTTCTTTGGCTACTTCACAGATCAAGATACCGTGCTTGGTGATTAGGCCGACCAGCGTGATCAAACCAACCTGCGAGTAGATGTTCATTGAGGCCGTACCCCACGCCAACGCGATCAAGGCACCACATATTGCTAGCGGTACAGATACCATGATGACAATAGGGTCGCGGAGTGATTCAAATTGAATCGCCAGAACGAGGAAGATGATCGCAAGTGCAAGACCAAAGGTTGCATACAAGGCACTACCTTCTGTCACAAACTGACGAGATTCGCCCATGTAATCGTGGTTATAGCCTGCAGGCAGTTTGGTTTGTGCGATGTCTTCAAACCAGTTAATTGCATCACCCATAGCAACGTTAGGCGATGGCACCGCACCTACCGTCGCGGAGTTTAACTGGTTGAAGTGTGGCAAAGAGCGAGGCTCTGCAATCACATCAATCGTAATCAAGCTGCTTAGTGGGACGGCTTTACCATCAACAGAACGCACATAGTAGTTCTTCATCGACTCTGGGTTTAGACGCCATTTACGTTCAACTTGAGGAATCACTTCATATGAGCGGCCGTTAAGGTCGATACGGTTAACGTAACCATCAGCCATCATGGTGCTGAGAGTGATACCAATATCTTGCATGGTCACACCGTAGGCACCGGCTTTGTCTTTATCGATCTTAATCTTCATAGTTGCTGAATCGTAGTTCAGGTCTAGATCGGAATAGACAAACATTGGACTACTTGCAACATCGGTCAGGATATCGCTAGCGATAGTAAACAAGCTTTCGAAGCTATTTGGTGTCGTAATTACAAACTGGACAGGTAGGCCTGAGCCCGCACCAGGCAGTTCTGGCATTTGGAACGCAGTGACAGACATACCTGGGACACTTGAAACTAGGCCTCCCACACGTTTTGTGATTTCAGATTGACTTGCTTCTCGTTCACTCCATGGCTTCAATGTTGCTAGACCAAACGCTTGGTTTGAGTTCGGCACACCGTTAAATACCTGAGCGTATTCTACTTCTGGCTGATCAGAGAGAATCTTATTCACGTCATCCATGGTGTTTTGGATGTAGTCCAAGTTCGCGTTTGATGGTGCGGTACCCATCAGAACAACCACACCTTTATCTTCGGACGGCGCCAGCTCACTAGGAATAAACTTAAATAGAATCGGTAAGCTCGCAAATACAATTATCGCAAATGCAATTACAACAGGACGGTGAGCCATGACTGCTGTAAGCATTTTCTCATAGCGATTGGTCATGCCATCAAGGATATGATGAACTTTTTGCTCAAACTTGCTCGGTTTTTCGTTCGCCTTCAGCATTTTTGAACACATCATAGGTGATAGCGTTAAAGCGATGATACCGGACACAAATACCGAACCTGCTAGCGTTAAAGCGAACTCTTTGAACAACGAGCCTGTAATACCGCCCATCAACGCGATTGGTGCGTATACTGCACCTAGCGTTAATGTCATCGCGATAACTGGTACTGCAATTTCGCGCGTACCAATGATTGCTGCACGGAATGGTGACTCGCCTTCTTTGATATGACGGTCCACGTTTTCTAGTACCACGATCGCGTCATCCACCACCAGACCGATGGCAAGTACCATCGCCAGTAGTGTCATCAAGTTCCAAGAGAAGCCCATTGCCTGCATAACCATCGCTACACCAATCAAAGAGAGTGGAATAGTGACGATAGGAATGATGACCGCACGGAACGAACCTAGGAATAGTGTGATCACTACAAGTACGATAAGTGCCGCTTCAAGAATCGTTTTCACTACTTCGTGAATTGACTCGTTGATCGCAATGGTAGAGTCGTACATCACGTTCATTTTGATGTTACTTGGTAAGTTGCGCTCAAGTTGAGGTAATAATTCAAGCACATCAGCAGCGATGTTGATTGGGTTGGCACTTGGCGCGGCGTTGATTGCAGCAACCACGGCTTCTTGGCCGTTTGCACTTGCACGGTATACGTCGTGACTCTTCTCAAGTGTTACCTTAGCGATATCACCTAAGCGAATAACGTCCCCTTCACCCGTTTTTACGACCAACGCTTCAAGTTCAGCAACGTTTGATACCTGAGTATCCGCGCTACCGTTATAAAGCACGAACTCACCAGTCGCTTGACCCGTCGCAGATTGGTAGTTGTTGGCGTTAAGAACGCTCATCACATCCGTTGCAGTCAGCTTTAATGCGCCCATTTTTGCTGGATCTAGCCATACGCGCAGCGCGTATTTCATACCACCGTAAAGGTCGACTTTTGATACACCATTTACAGTGAATAGCTGTGGGTTGATTACACGCTCAAGGTAGTCGGTGATCTGGCTGGAAGACAACTCGTCACTGGTAAAACCAATATACAATACCGCGGTAGTTGAACCAGTCGACATCGTTACAGTCGGGTCTTCAGCTTCTTTTGGAAGCTGGGAACGTACCGAGTTAGTTTTCGCTAAGATGTCAGCCAATGCCGCGTTCGGGTCGGTATTCAACTTCATGTTGACGGTAATGGTTGATTTACCTAACACCGATTGCGAGGTCATATAATCAATATTATCGGCTTGCGCCACCGCTTGCTCCAATGGCTGAGTAATAAAGCCCTGGATCAAGTTGGCACTTGCACCGTAGTAACTGGTGGTCACGGTGACCACTGTATTCGTCATTTCAGGGTATTCACGAACTTGCATTTTGAACACGGCTTGCAAACCAAGCAATGCAATCAAAAAACTGATCGATACCGCTAAAACTGGACGTTTTATAAAAACATCTGTAAAGCGCATGATGCCTCCAACTTAAAGCATTGGTGTTTCAGCAGGTGGGGTAGTTGCATCGCTTTCGACAATGCTTACTTTTGCGTGGTTACTTAAACGGACTTGGCCCGATGTCACCACTACATCACCTGGCTTCACGCCTTCTAGAATGTGTGCGATATCTTTAGAGCGTTCGCCAACTTTTACCACATGCTGCTTAACGCGTTTCTCGCCATCTTCTTCCGTTACGATGTAAACATTGTCGCCGTATAGCGTAAACGTGATCGCAGTTTGAGGCAGAGTGACCTGATTTTCTAATTTAGGCAGAATGATGTTTGCACGTGCGAACATACCACTACGCAGTTTGCCATCACTGTTAGGGATATCTGCTTGAACCTGAATCAAGCCACTTTGTACGTTAACCGCAGGCTCAATCGCAGAAATTGAACCTTTGAAAGGCTGTTCTGGGTAGGCATCCACGAAGATATCCACTTCTTGGTCGATGTTGATACGTGAAATATCGGTTTGCGGCACGGTAAAGCGTAAGCGCATCACGCTGGTGTCTTCCAGGCGAACAATATCAGTACCCGCTTGTAGGTACTGACCTAGGTACACGTTACGAATACCTACTACACCATCAAATGGCGCTTTGATTTCGCGTCGGTCGATGGTCGCTTTCAAGCTTTCAATGTCCGCTTTTAAGGAGAAGTAGTTCGCTTCTGCTTCGTCATACGCTTCTTTAGAAATAGAGCCTTTTTTAAATAGCCCTTGGTAGCGTTTGTATTTCGCTTCTGCTGCTGGCAACTTGGCTTGCGAGCTCTTTAAATTCGCTTTCTCAACGTCAGAGTCAAGCAGTACTAATGGCTGACCTGCTTTGACTTGAGTGCCGGAATCAAATGCGATTTTGTCGATAACACCACTGGTTTCGTTTGCGACCGTCACACCTTGGTTTGGTTCGATAAAACCGATAGCCTCGATCACTGGTACCCAATCAACCGCTTGTACTTCCGTCACGGTTACTGGGAACTCAGGTTCAGGACGGTTTGCCATGTATTCAGCAATCTTTTGTTGCTTAAATAAGTTGAAACCTATCACGCTGCCGAACAATAGAACGGCGATAAGTAACATAAAGAAAGTCCACTTTTTCATTCTATTAAGAACTCCAAGTTAGTGTTTAATAATTGCATCCCAACTGGCTTCAATAGCAGCTTCTAATGCCGCCTTATCCAGTTGATAAAATCCCAAAGCGTGTTTCCTAGCAAGTGCAACACTTGCCTCAAAACTCAATCCAGAAAGCACTTCGTTATCGAGAGGCTTGAATACGCCCTCTTCTTTCCCCTGATTAAAAAGAAGATCTACTTGGGCAAACATTTGTCTTTCAAGTTCCCGAGCTTTGCTACTATTTGAACAGGGTAGAGATTCATATTGAACTCGATTGCTGAGCGCATTTAAATTCGAGCTCGCTAGATTCCAAATATTGAGCCACATGGTTCGATATCGCTGTTTTAAAGGCATCTCTTCACTCACGCCCAGTTGCACAGCCGTAGCGACGCGCTTTGCTACGTTAAGGCGTAACTCCTCCAAAAGATGTTCTTTATCTGAGAAATAACGATAAATCGTTCCTGCTGCGACACCTGCTTCATTGGCGAGCTTTTGCATGGAAAGCCCTTGAAAGCCCGATTCAGCAATGAGTTGCTCTGCAGCGACTAAGATTTGTTCTCGCTTATCTACAGCAGGGTTATCCTTCATAATCCTACCACCAGTGAATGAACGTTCATTCATTATAGCTCAAATACCCGCCTTTTATGCAACAGAATGTTGCGCTTGTTGGTATGAAAATTACAAGAAATCAGCGTAGCTTTCACGAGGCCACCCCTTTATCATAGGCGCCACATTTATCACCCGCAGAGAATTTCTATGAAGCTGAACCCTAGTCAAGATGAAGCCGTGAAATACGTGTCTGGTCCATGCCTAGTGCTAGCTGGTGCTGGCTCGGGCAAAACTCGTGTTATTACCAATAAAATCGCTTATCTGGTTCAGCAATGTGGCTACAAAGCGCGTAATATTGCAGCGGTGACGTTTACCAACAAAGCGGCGCGTGAGATGAAAGAACGTGCCGGCCAAACGTTGGGGAAAGCCGAGTCTAAAGGTTTGATGGTATCAACGTTCCACACCTTGGGATTAAACATCATCAAACGCGAATACAAGCATTTAGGGTTGAAAGCGGGCTTTTCACTGTTTGATGACCAAGACCAACTGGCGCTACTCAAGGAACTTACCGAAAAGCAGCTTGATGGTGATAAAGATCTGCTACGTCAGCTTCTGAGTTGTATTTCCAATTGGAAAAACGACATGTTGACGCCAGAGCAAGCCAAAGCGCGTGCGCAAGGTGAGCAGCAACAATTGTTTGCGTTCTGCTTTGATATGTACCAAAAGCAAATGAAAGCCTATAACGCGCTCGATTTTGATGACCTAATTTTGATGCCCGTCTTACTCTTGCGCAATCATGAAGACGTTCGTCAACGTTGGCAGAACCGTATCCGCTATCTGTTGGTCGATGAGTACCAAGATACCAACACGAGCCAATATGAGTTGGTGAAATTAATCGTCGGTGAACGTGGGCGATTGACGGTCGTAGGAGATGATGACCAGTCCATTTATTCATGGCGTGGTGCGAAGCCTCAGAACCTAGTCTTGCTGGGTGAAGATTACCCGAATTTGCGATTGATTAAGTTGGAGCAAAACTACCGCTCTACGAGTCGAATCCTGCGTGCGGCCAACATTTTGATAGCCAACAACCCTCACGTCTATGAGAAGTCCTTATTTTCAGAAATTCCTGACGGTGAAAAACTCAAAGTGTTGTTGGCTAAAAATGAAGAGCACGAGGCTGAGCGTGTCACGGGGGAGTTGATTGCACACAAATTCTTGAATCGAACCGACTATCGTGATTACGCAATTTTGTACCGTGGTAACCACCAATCGCGCTTAATTGAAAAGTCTCTGATGCAAAACCGTGTGCCGTATAAAATTTCTGGCGGCACCTCGTTTTTTGCACGCGCAGAAATTAAAGACATCATGGCGTATTTGCGTGTTTTGGTTAATCCAGATGACGACAATGCATTCTTACGTATTGTGAATACACCACGACGTGAAATTGGCCCAGTAACGTTAGAAAAGCTAGGCAGTTATGCCAATATGCGTGGGAAGAGCCTGTTTGAGTCGAGTTTTGAAATGGGGCTCGAACAGCACTTAACGGGACGCGGCCTGGAAAACTTACGTCGTTTCACCCAATGGTTAGTGGCGATTGCTGACCAAGCTGAGCGTGGTGATACCGTCGAAGCGGTTCGCTCGCTAGTTCGCGATATCCATTATGAAGATTGGCTATACGAAACTTCAGCAAGCCCGAAAGCCGCTGAAATGCGAATGAAGAACGTTTCTGATCTTTACTCGTGGATAGTGGCGGACCTAGAAGGTGACAACTACGATCAAGAAGAGAAAACGTTAAAAGAAGTCGTTCAACGTTTGACCTTGCGTGACATGATGGAACGTGGCGAAGAAGATGAAGACAGCGATGCAGTACAACTGATGACGCTGCACGCATCAAAAGGCCTTGAGTTCCCATATGTATACTTAATTGGGTCTGAAGAAGGTATTTTACCGCACCAAACCAGTATTGATGAAGACAACGTCGAAGAAGAGCGTCGTCTGATGTATGTTGGCATTACCCGTGCGCAGCGTGAACTGACTTTCACTATGTGCAAAGAGCGTCGACAGTTCGGCGAGTTGATCAAACCGACTCAAAGCCGCTTTTTGGATGAGCTGCCATTTGATGACGTTGAATGGGAAGTGAATAAAAAGCCAGTATCAGCAGAAGAGCGTATGGCGAAAGGTCAGGCACACATTGCCAATATTCGAGCAATGTTTAAGAAGTAGAGTAACCTTGTTCTCACTGACTAAACACAAAAAGGCTTGCCAGTTGGCAAGCCTTTTTCGTTGATGTCTTTACTTATAGACCTTCAATCATGTGGTCGATTGCTGCGATGATTTCATCGTCAGAACAGTCCATACAGGTACCTTTGGCAGGCATCGCATTGAAGCCTTCTAACGCGTGCTTCACTAACGTCTCTTTGCCTTGTGCAATACGCGGTGCCCAGTCATCGGCATTACCTGTTTTAGGTGCGCCGTTTACACCAGATGCGTGACAAGCAATACAAAAAGTACCATAAACTGTGGCGCCATCACGTGGACCGGTTGGTTCTTCTTTCACTGGCTCAGAACCCGCTAGATAAACATCACCGACAGGTTGGATGCGTTCTGCGATCGCATCGTATTCAGTTTGGCTGATGTCAGAAGCTAAAGCTGCCGTAGAAAACGTTAAGGCAGCGAACAAAACGCTAATCATTTGTCGAGACATATCCATTAAACCCACTTCACATTCCCGAGGTAAGTGACTTACCTATTTATATAGTTAGAGTATTAATGCCGAGCAGAGAAATCACTAAATTCCACTGAATGGCATAGAATGATTAGACAACTTGGTTGCAGCTGTTAAATCAATGTAAATAATGGGTGATTATATCCCGATAACTTGTTGCAATAAACAACAAGTTATCCATGACAGGGCGTGAATCACATCAAAAATTCAGTTTAAAGGAAGATAACTGTCGAAAAAGAGACCAAACGATAAAAAAAGTAAAAAAAGTACTAGACGGCATAGTGTGATATCCGTATTATTCCACTCCGCCGATAGGGCATGCGCCCGTAGCTCAGTTGGATAGAGCGTTGGCCTCCGGAGCCAAAGGTCGAAGGTTCGAATCCTTTCGGGCGTACCATTGCCTCGGAGGATACATCGGTAAAAAATCAGTGGTGGCTATAGCTCAGTTGGTAGAGCCCCGGATTGTGATTCCGGTTGTCGCGAGTTCAAGTCTCGTTAGCCACCCCATTCTTTCTTTTTTAGATTGAATGCGGTAGCATTGCTCCCAATCTTGATTAAATCAAGATAAAACATCGTCGGTGAATAGCGCAGTTTGGTAGCGCATCTGGTTTGGGACCAGAGGGTCGGGGGTTCGAATCCCTCTTCACCGACCACTATTTAGTTTATGGCTGTGATAGCGGTAAACATGACAATTTGATGGTGGCTATAGCTCAGTTGGTAGAGCCCCGGATTGTGATTCCGGTTGTCGCGAGTTCAAGTCTCGTTAGCCACCCCATTCTTTATTTAAAGAATATATGCTCGGTGAATAGCGCAGTTTGGTAGCGCATCTGGTTTGGGACCAGAGGGTCGGGGGTTCGAATCCCTCTTCACCGACCACTATTAGAAAGCCTGCTTTTTAGCAGGCTTTCGTCGTTTTAGAGTTTATGCTCTCGCTTGGACGACTATTAGTCGACAGTATTTCAAAGGATTTGAACCCAGATGGGGTTCGCCTGAAGTTAGAATTCGGCTCTTCACCGACCGCTATTTAGAGCCCCAGTCGAAAGACTGGGGCTTTTTTGCATCTATCCTCTTAAAAGCACCTGCATTCGATTTCAATTTCACCAAAAGTGTACAGCTCTAGGGGCTTTTGACCACCAATGATCCAAATGCTTTTCGAGCTGACAAAATAAACCCCAGAACGACGTCTGGGGCTTTGTGTTTTTCTAATCCGCTACTTTTATTGGGCGAGTGTTTTAAGGATTTCTCTCAGCTCTACCGTTTCTTGGATTTCAAAATTTGGCGTTATATCTGTTGAGTTACTTGCGCCTGTCGCATTTACCCACACACTCAAAATGCCCATATTGTTAGCGCCTGCTATATCTGCTGGTAAAGAGTCGCCAATGTGTAGGGCTTCTTCTGGTTTTACTTCGACCAAGTCGAGCGCTTTTTGGAAAATGCTCGCAGCGGGCTTCTCTTCAGGCTCTTCTCCCCCCACAATAATATGGTCCACCCAGTCGCTCATCTGTGTCGCGCTGAGTTTAGGGTGTTGAGAAAAAATCGGGCCGTTAGTGATCACGACGAGTTTATAATGCTGACGAAGGTCGCTGAGCATTTCTTTTACACCAGGGAAGAAAGTGAACGCGCCCATACGTGCAGAGTCAAAGTAGTCTTGAGCTTGTTGAGCCTCTTCGGCATTAATGCTGACTCCGTGCTCCGCCAATATATTTTGGATCAGGCCACAACGGAACGCGTTTTCATCAGGTAGCAGAGCCACAAGGTGAGGGAATTCCGCATTCAGCTTCTTGTACACACCCTGTAAGTAGCGCTGTAAAAAAGCTTGTGGTTCGGTAACTTGCGGGTAGGTCTTATGAATCCAAGTCGTAAACTTTTGTCCTGCAACTTTATCGGCTTGTGACGTCGCACATAAAGTCTCGTCCATATCAAAAAAAATCGCTTTAAGCACAGGGGCTCCTTTCATTTACAGCTTGGCTCTAACATTGATTATCTATTATCCCACTCTGAATTGTGCCGTAAAGGGTTAAAACCGACGTGTTTCACCTACAATGGGAGATTGATGGTAACCGCACTTTCTTTTGTTTAGTCAACAAACCGCTTAAGCGGCGCATAATCGTCGTCGACAGAGGATTTGTGTGGTTTTGCTGTTGTGTTCACGTTTTAGCCTATCCTTTCTCTTTCTAAGTTTGGCTTTTTATATTTGCCGACTATTTTATTAATAGTTTTTTATGTTGAAAAATTGCTTTTCGCATACGATATTGTTTGTTAAATGTTAACAATCACATATGAATAATGTGGGTAATGGTTCTGGTTGGCCCATGCTTATTTTTAGAGCATTTTTCTAGTTTTATTGGTGCATGGCGCACAAAAATAGTGTGATATGAAAATGGTTAAATACTTGTTAATGCATTTTTATTCGCTCATTGTGCGTTTATTTAATGTTTTCTCGGCGGAATATACTTTAATTGTTGCTTTTTTGTGTGATTTTTGCCAAATTGTTTCCGCATTAAGATTTCAGAGTATTATTCTGAATTTGAACGGATTCATTCAGGTGATGAATGGTGCCTTTGGCGCGATTCGATACCACAGACAAGGCAGTAGAGGTCTGAAATGTCACTATTAGAAGTGAAAAACCTTCGTATTGAATACCCATCCCGACACGGCGTTCACGCTGCCGTGAAGTCACTTTCTTTTCATATTGAACGTGGTGAAATCGTGGGTGTTGTTGGCGAATCAGGTGCGGGTAAATCCACCGTTGGTAACGCCGTTATTGATTTGCTTAGCCCTCCAGGTCGCGTTGCTAGCGGCGATGTTTTCTTGGATGGAAAAAAAATTTCTGGTTTATCACCAGAAGCGATGCGTAAGGTTCGCGGATCGAAGATTGGTTTTATTTTCCAAGATCCAATGACCTCACTTAACCCACTTTTTACGGTTGAGCAGCAGCTGAAAGAGACGATCCACGCCAACATGAAAGTCTCTGATGAAGAGGCGTATCAGCGTGCGCTTTCTCTAATGCAGCAAGTTGGCATCCCGCAGCCAGAAAACCGCTTAAAACAATACCCACACCAATTCTCTGGTGGTATGCGTCAGCGTGTCGTCATTGCGATTGCTTTGGCTGGTGAGCCAGATCTGATCATCGCCGATGAGCCAACTACGGCACTGGACGTATCAATCCAAGACCAAATCCTCAACTTGATCCGAGAATTGTGTATCAAGAATAATGTCGGCTGTATGCTGGTCACTCACGATATGGGTGTGGTCTCCAACGTCACTGACCGCGTCGCGGTAATGTATCGTGGTGACTTGGTGGAGTTTGGACCAACAGCCAAAGTGTTGGGCGATCCTGATCACTCCTATACTCGCAGCCTAATTTCAGCCGTTCCACGTTCAGACAGAAAGCTCGATCGCTTCCCTTTGGTCAGCTACATCGAAGAAGCGGCAGAAATGGAGCCACTCGACATCAAGAATCACTGGCTAGGACAAAGCCAGGATGAGCGCGAGTACACAGGCCCGCTTTTGGACGTGAAGAACGTTAATCTGCGCTTTGTCACCAAAGACTCTTTATTTGAAAGCCGTCGCGAATACGTGCAGGCATCCAATAATGTGAGCTTTGAAGTGCATGAAGGCGAAACCTTTGGTTTGGTGGGTGAGTCTGGCTCTGGTAAATCAACCATTGCGCGAGTTATTGCTGGTTTATACCAACCTAACTCTGGTCAGGTGAAGTTTGAGGGTATTGACCTGACAGCTTTAACCTCTGAGAAAGAACGCCGCCCAATGCGTCGTCAAATGCAGATGGTGTTCCAAAACCCGTATACCTCAATGAACCCTCGTATGAAGGTATTCGATATTATTGCTGAGCCAATCCGTTTTCATAAACTGACGAAAAACGAGTCGGAAACTCGCCAAATCGTGAATGACCTTCTCGATCATGTTGGTTTGGGTCGCATGGCTGGGCTTAAGTACCCTCATGAATTCTCCGGTGGTCAGCGTCAGCGTATTTCTATTGCGCGTGCGTTGGCGACTCGTCCTCGACTTTTGATTTGTGATGAACCGACATCGGCACTGGACGTATCGGTACAGGCACAAATTCTAAACTTGCTGAAAGATCTGCAAAGTGAGCTGAACTTGACTATGTTGTTTATCAGCCACGATTTACCTGTTATTCGCCAGATGTGTGACCGAGTAGGTGTGATGCAAATGGGTACACTTTTAGAAGTGGCACCAACAGAACAGTTATTTACGGCACCCCAACACGAATACAGCAAAAAATTGATTTCTCTGATGCCTGAATTTACAGGCTTGCGAGAAGAGATCGAGACGGCATAAACCAAGCACCTCGCTTGGCTAACCTTTAGTCATAACAAAGACGCAAACACAACAACAAGGGATCCGTATCCCCGCATGAAGGAGTTATGCAAATGAAAACCATGAAAAGCAAATTAGCAGTGGCGCTAATGGCGGCGGGCCTAAGCTTTAATGCACTGGCAGCAGATATCAAAGTTGGCTACGCAGCTGACCCAGTATCGCTTGACCCACATGAGCAGCTATCAGGTGGCACACTGCAAATGTCACACATGGTATTTGATCCGTTAGTTCGCTTTACTCAAAAAATGGATTTCGAACCTCGTCTAGCAGAGAGCTGGGAGCGCATTAACGACACTACCGTTCGTTTTAAATTGCGTGAAGGTGTGAAATTCCACTCTGGTAATACCCTAACGGCTGACGACGTTGTATGGACGTTTGAGCGTCTACAAAGTTCTCCTGATTTTAAAAACATTTTCGACCCGTACGAGAAAATCGTCAAAGTGGACGACAACACGTTCGATCTTGTAACCAAAGGTCCTTACCCACTAGTGCTGCAAACTGCAACGTACATTTTCCCTATGGACAGCAAGTTCTACACGGGTAAAACAGCGGACGGCAAAGACAAGTCTGAACTAGTGAAGCACGGTAACTCATTCGCATCGACTAACGTTTCTGGCACGGGTCCATTCATCGTGACATCACGTGAGCAGGGCGTAAAAGTGGAATTTGAACGCTTTAAAGATTACTGGGACAAAGAGTCGAAAGGTAACGTTGATAAGCTAACGCTTGTACCAATCAAAGAAGACGCGACTCGTGTAGCTGCGCTACTTTCTGGCGGCGTTGACATGATTCACCCGGTAGCACCAAACGATCACAAACGTGTGAAAGACGCAGACGGCATCGACCTAGTCACGCTACCAGGTACTCGTATCATCACGTTCCAACTAAACCAAAACAGCAACGAAGCACTGAAAGACGTTCGCGTTCGCCAAGCGATTGTTCACGCAATCAACAACGAAGGCATCGTGAAGAAAATCATGAAAGGCTTCGCGACAGCAGCTGGTCAGCAGAGTCCAACTGGCTACGTTGGTCACGATGACAAGCTAGTACCTCGCTACGATCTGAAGAAAGCAAAACAACTGATGAAAGAAGCGGGTTACGAAGACGGCCTTACTCTAACTATGATTGCGCCAAACAACCGCTACGTAAACGATGCGAAAGTAGCGCAAGCGGCGGCGGCAATGTTGTCTAAGATTGGCATCAAGGTTGATCTGAAAACCATGCCTAAAGCGCAATACTGGCCTGAGTTTGATAAGTGTGCGGCAGACATGCTGATGATCGGTTGGCACTCGGATACAGAGGACTCGGCAAACTTCAACGAGTTCCTAACTATGACTCGTAACGAAGAAACCGGTCGTGGTCAGTACAACTGTGGTCACTACTCAAACCCAGAAATGGACAAAGTAGTAGAAGCAGCTAACGTTGAGACGGACCCTGCGAAACGTGCAGCAATGCTGAAAGGTGTCGAAGCGACGCTATACAACGATGCCGCATTCGTACCGCTACACTGGCAAAGTGAAGCGTGGGGCGCGAAGTCTAACGTGAAAGCTGCAGACATCGTGAACCCAATGGTAATGCCTTACTTTGGCGACCTAGTTGTCGAGTAATCATACTTAGTCATGACAGAGAGGGGCGCCAGTCCTTCTCTGTTTTCGACACTTGGCTCGGTTTTGTTTCAGTCGGATTGAGCCAGTTTTACAGACTGAATTTTCTCTCTAAGTTTAGAGATCTATGGATAGTTAAGGGGCAAGGAATGTTTTCGTTTCTGGTCAAGCGCCTGTTTCAGGCACTGATAGTGATGTTTGTGATCAGTTTGGTGGCGTTTGCCATTCAGGACAACCTGGGTGATCCGCTGCGTGAGCTTGTAGGTCAGTCGGTTTCGGAGTCGGAGCGCCAAGCGCTACGCGACGAATTGGGCCTGAACGATCCCTTTATCACAAAGTACACGCGCTTTGTGGGTAATGCACTGCAAGGTGATTTGGGTACATCATACTTTTTCAAGCGACCTGCGGTTGAGGTGATCCTCGATAAGCTGGTGGCAACATTAGAGCTCGTGTTTGGCGCGACGCTCATTATTATCGTTTTCTCTATACCACTCGGGGTGTATTCCGCGATTCACCCGAAGAGTGTCTTTACCAAATTTGTTATGGCGATGAGTAGTGTCGGCATCTCGATTCCGGTGTTCCTAACCGCGATCATGCTGATGTACGTCTTCTCCATCGAACTCGGCTGGCTGCCTTCCTACGGGCGAGGTGAAACTGCTAACGTGCTTGGTTGGGAATCAGGCTTCTTTACCATCGATGGTATTAAGCACCTTATCCTGCCGTGTATTGCGCTAGCGTCTATCATGCTGCCGTTGTTTATCCGTTTAGTACGTTCAGAAATGTTGGAGGTGCTGAGTTCGGAGTATATTAAGTTCGCCAAAGCCAAAGGTTTGAACTTACAAAAGATTTATTACCAACATGCACTTAAGAACACCATGCTGCCAGTACTGACGGTAGGTGGCGTGCAGATTGGTACCATGGTGGCTTACACCATCCTAACCGAAACCGTATTCCAGTGGCCGGGTACAGGCTTTCTTTTCCTAGAGGCAATCAACCGTGTCGATACACCGTTGATTACAGCTTACGTTATCTTTGTTGGTCTGATTTTCGTGGTAACCAATACCATCGTTGATTTGCTGTACGGCATCATCAACCCAACTGTGAACTTAACTGGAAAAGGAGCTTAATCATGAGCCAATCAAATGTAACACCAGCTCCTGAAGCCGCTCCATCAGCATGGCAGCGTTTTAAAGAGTCGGACTTCTTGTATTACTTCAAGCGCGACAAAGTGGCGATGGCAAGTTTTACGGTCTTTATGATGTTCTTAGTGTTGGCATTAGCTGCGCCAATTCTAGCTCCGACTGACCCGTATGATCTGACGTCTATCGACATCATGGATTCAGAGCTACCACCGTCTTGGATGGAAGAGGGCGATGAGCGTTTTGTTCTTGGTACTGATGAGCAAGGCCGTGATATTTTATCGACCATTCTTTATGGTTCTCGTCTGTCTTTGACGATCGGCTTTTTAGCCGTCGGTCTTCAGTTGATTCTGGGTATCATCATTGGTTTGTCGGCGGGTTACTTCGGTGGTCGTATCGATAGCTTCTTGATGCGCTTTGCGGATGTTCAACTATCGTTCTCAACCATGATGGTGGCGATCATCGTATCGGCCATTTTCAAAGCCAGCTTTGGCAGCGATTTTTACAGCCAATATGCGGTGGTGATGCTGGTGGTGATCATCGGTGTGGCTGAATGGCCGCAATACGCACGTACCATTCGTGCTTCAGTACTGGCTGAGAAGAAGAAGGAATACGTAGAAGCGGCACGAGTGATGGGCTTTAAAGCGCCACGCATCATGTTCCGTCACATCCTGCCAAACTGTCTATCACCAATCTTGGTTATCTCGACGGTACAGGTAGCGAATGCGATCATGTCGGAAGCGGCACTGTCATTCCTAGGTTTGGGTCTTCCTGTTGATCAGCCGTCACTAGGTGCGCTGATCAGCATCGGCTTTAACTACATCTTCTCAGGTGCGTGGTGGATTACTGCATTCCCAGGCATCGTGTTGGTTACACTGGTTCTGGTTATCAACTTATTGGGTGACTGGTTACGAGATGTATTCAACCCGAAACTGTACAAAGGTTAAGAATTTTCCCGCCAAGCGTTGTAAATTCGCTTAATTCCTTCCTAAACTGAGAGCCGGATGCAAATTCCGGCTCTTTTTTTGCTAGTTATTCTTTGTTCACATTTTTTTGGCGCTTTGCCGCCATAATGACCTTACCCACTAATTTAGAGTGAAGTGTATGGAAATGAAGAAGGCACAACACCCATCTCGTATCTTCCAAGCAAGCCTAGCTTTCGGCTTGTTGCTGGTATGCGCCCAGTTTTCTAGCCCAGTATCGGCGGAGGAGTTCCTTTGCCAAGCTACTCAAGCGAGCGAGAAAGAACTGCCGATGCTTGAGAAAACGTGCCCAATTGGTAACGGAGTATGGGGAAAGAAAGTGCCGCAAGGAGGCAACTACCTCTACTGGATTCAATGCGGATTACTACCAAAGCCAATGTCACTCGCGAAAGCAAAGCCGCTTTACAGCAAGATTACGACTGACGTGTGGATGAAGCCGGAGTCCAAAGGTTATCGCTGTTTGATTGGGCCTTACAAAGATCTGTCTGATGCGAGAGGGGATTTGCGAGGAGTCAAAACCTTGTCGAATTACAAAGAGGCGTTCATCCGCGTGGTTGGAAAAGAGAATAAACAGTCTACGACACCATCTAAACCCGCTGTGCCGTCGAAATCAGCCGCATCTTCGGTTAAGCCAACACCGACGGTGACCCCGAAATCCGCGCCAGTTCCTGCCGTGCGAGCTGATACCGACGCCTTTACAGCGCCGGCAGAGAAGTCAAAGACCAAGGTAAAAAATACACGTGATAATTCTTCGTCCAAGCCTGCTGCTAAGACCAAAGCGAAGCCAGTTGTGAGCGGGAATGATGACATTGAAGTTCGGTTGAGAACCTCCTTACAAGGCAAAACGTACGTGGTGCCGTACTTACTCGACCACCACAATCAGTTTTACATGGAATACGGCAAGCCGTGGAATCGTCTCAACTACGAAAACTCGCAAAAAGTATGTCAGCAACTGGGTATGAGCTTAGCCAGCCCTGCAGAATTCAAAGTGTTGAGGGCGTCTGGTGTGATGGAAAAAAATCAATGGCCACTGCAACTGCCGTATTGGGGCAAAGGTAAGAAAGGTTTGTTCGCAGATCGTGAGCCAAACCAGCTCACCGGAACCTCATTATTGAACGTGGTGTGCGTGAAATAACGACTCAAATATTGCGGTCAAAAGATAGAAGAAAGCCCCGAGTTCGGGGCTTTTTTGCGGTCTCAAATATTATCGCTATTTGAGTGGCGTTTCTTTGTGACAGTTAGAGCAGATATACACTTCTTTGATGCCGACCAAGCGTTCCCAAAGCGTTCTGCGTCTTCTACGCAAATGCACGCTATCACAGCAAGGGTTAACGATGGTTGCTTTAGTCATCATCGCCAGGCTCCAAAATCGGGAGTGAACTCGCGATGCTTGTCATGGCTTCTTTGTTGTGAGAGTACAGACCATATTCCGGCGCGGATTCATGACCGTTTTGCTCTTTACTCCAACGAATACCGATGTAGAAGTCACCAAAATCACGGTTGATGTAACGATGACGAGTTTTGTAATCTGACTCTGAGCCTGTTTCTTTTAGAATCAGCAGCTCACGGCCTTCATCATTCTGGATTTCCCAATTACCTGGAGTTTGGAATCCTGTTGGCATGAACGACGTGTAGTTGTAAGTATCAGCGTTGTACTCGTACGTACCTGACGAGTATTTCAGGACTTTGTCGTCGCCCGAGCCTTTACTTTCTACCATCAAGTCATGCTCTACCGTGCCGTGTTTGATGTGTTCTGCAACCGAAAGTGATTCTGCGAATGGTGTGTTGCTTGAATCCATCCAGAACAGCTCATCATCTGAGATTTTAACGATCATCTGAGTGCCGTTATGCTCGGTTGTGTGCTGGTACAGCATTTCATACTCTTCGCCATAGCTGTTGTATAGCTTGCCGTCTTTCAGCTCGACGTCTTCACAGTCTTTATTGTGGTATTCCGCGTAACCAGTTTGTTGGTCCAGATCGGCAAGAATAGCGTAGGCATCGTGTTCCCATGTGTTTTCTAGGAAGTCGCTGATGCTCGCTTTGTACTCTTGATTCATCTCATCATGGTTTGAGCCCCAGCAGAATAGTAGGCCTTCAGAGTCTTGCATCAACATGGCATAGCCAATTTCACCGTCTTTTTGTGCAAAGCTACCCATTTTCCACTCTTGGCCGTTGAAGTGCTCTTGAGTGAAGCCCAAAGTCGGCACTACTGGTGGTGGCGTGACGCCTTCGATAACCGTTGGCATGCTGAGCGCAATCTGTACCGCGGTATGGCCATCTGTTGCGCTAATCGCAAGTGCTGCACCAGCTTCGCTCGCTTTTGTCGGTGTGCCTTTAATGGTGACAATCGCATTACCATCCTCAGATACTGTTAGACCTTCAATGTCCACATAGTCCGCTGAGTAGTCGGTGATATGACCGTCTTTATCTTGGAACAAGTTAGAAATATCGAGCGTTTGCTCAAATACTTCACCTTGTTGTAGGTACCAACCATCAACGATGGACTGTAGATGCGCTTGTTCTGTTTCTACAACCATTGGTGGTAAGTTTGCCGATTCGATTTCGAACTTAAATACGGTGCTTACCGTACCCAAAACCTTACCTAAAGAATCAATGTCTTGCGCCGTTAGAACTATCTCAAAATCACCAGCTTTTTCTACGATAGCAGTCGGATATAGAACAATCAGGTTGCCAGTTTGCGCAACTTCAATGCCTGTGCCTGCTAAGTTGTGCGTCAGTTTGGTTGTCACAAGGTTTTGGTCTTTGTCTGTGAAAAGACCTTCGATGTTTAGTTCAACGCCATCAAAGCCTGCGCCTTGTACGATTTTTGGTAATTTGCCAAGCTTATCTTTAGCAGCCTCTTCGACGGTTTCGTTTACGGTTAGCTTGTTATTGATTGCCGTTTCAGGTGCTAAGTTGTCGCTATTTGGGGTCGCGTCAGTGATGATTGGACGTAGACTTGGGTCATTGATGTTTTCGCCAGATGCAACAAGACGTTCCACTTCTTGGTTTGCCGCTTGAGCAAATTCAGTGGCCTTTTTCTCGTAGTTAGCTGGGTTTTGCGCTTTTGAGTCGGTCAGAATCTGAGCGGTTTTATGTAGTTCGGCGTTTTTTGTCGCACCTTCAACAAAATCACTGTACAGATCAATTGGTGCTTCTTCTGAGCCTCCTAGCGCTTGGTTTACCTTGGCTTTTGCGTCTTCTTCACTAATGGATGGATCTTTTGCCATTTCAATCGCAACAAGGTCTGTGATAGGTGAAATCACGTTTGACGATGTTGGTGCACGGAACACGACTTCGTGGGCCATGGCTTGGCCTGGATGATCCATATCAACCGTGTATTTGCCAGCGTACTCTTTAGCATCCAAAGCGATAAGCTGTTTCTGCTTTGCACCGTTTGGTGTAATGGTCTGCAGTGCTAGAGTGTTTTCTGGTTTTGCATCCAATTTAAGCTGACCTTTCTCATCGGTCAGACCAAGGAATGTTTCTTGAGTGTCCCATTGGCCGTTGTTGTTCGTATCTTCAAAAACAACTGCATGTTTGAAGTAGCCGTCAAAGCCTGTGATCACAACACCGTTGTTAGCACTGTTTGAACCACCATCTGAACCGCCACAGCCAGTAAGAGCGATAGCCACTGACGCTGCTAATAAACTCACCTTATTCATTATTCATTTGTCCTTGTTTCGTTTCCGAATGAGAAAGTCGCTTTTTTATTGTTTTTATCTTTCAATCTCACTAGTGAGATTGAAGAGAGTGGTGTCTTTTTAATGACTATTGAGCCTAGGTTCAAGACACGAAAAACCGCACAAAACCCGTAAAATTTATTTCTATTTTTTGTCTATGATGGAAAATTGATAATTTGATCACGGTTCCAGTTTTATTTTGGGGATGATTGTTTTGTCAAAATAACCACCTGTAAAGAAAGGTTTATTGGGTGTTGGTAAGGACTGGGGCGTGATAAATCATGTTGATCTTAAATTCCTCAACGCGATCAGCGAGCTCAGGTTTTGGACGTAAAATGTAGCTATACACCTCGCCATCAAGTAGCTCGTCGTAAGGGGAATAGTTAAGATCAAACGATAACGATTGTTGTCCAGTAGCGGGGGTGCTGATGAACTCGTGGCAATCAATTTGGTAAGTCGGATCGTCTGGGTTAGGGTCTGATATGATGTCGATTTGATAGTCTCCTTGACCAGCAATGACGTGGCTGTGATACCAAATGGCGACATCGCTACAATACAGGTTAGGACCATAAGTGTGTAAATTGAAATCGGATTCGATGCTTTCACCATGAGGACCAATGACTTGAGTACCATAGTGATAAATATAATTGCCAACTTCAGCAACCAGATACCCCCCACTTGGGAGAGGTAGCAAATAATCAAAAAAGGAGATTTGATGCAGATATCGTCCAGTCGGTGCATTGATGCGTTTTTCCATCGATTGCTTGTTTTTTTGCATGGTGTAGCTTTCGAATTGTTTGCCATCAAATACGGTGGTGAAATAGTTCTGAGTCTCTTTATGAACCTGAGATGCGTATACCTTTTTGGTGGTCCAAATTTGGCGTACGCCGTGGACATAAACAATCAACGAGTCATCACTGATTTTGTACTCACCCACCTTTTTTAAGTCTCCCTTTTCAGGACACTGGTGTTTGTTGTTTGAGGCGGCATAACGTACCTCGTCATCTTCAAACTGAAACGCTTCGCAATACACCACTTCATACGCGTACGCGGTACCGCCAAGATTTTGCGTCGTCTCCAAGCGATAGACAATGTCGCCAATTAACGGGTGTTCCGTGTCATTGTGACCTGGAGTGACAACAGGCAACTCAAAACGTGTTGTGACCCACGCATGGTCGCTGTCGCCGTGGTAATCATCACGCGCCGCTACCGCCAGGTATGTGGTGGTTTTAATGTTCTCTGGTGCACCTAGTACCATCATTTGTCCTTGGTTTAGCACCCTTAATCCATTGGCGTTTTCGAGCCAAATCCGAGTGGTGAGGAGATCACCATCCGGGTCTTCAAACAGTTGGTTAAGATTGAGCGAATAGCTAATCGGAGAGTTTTGGTTGAGCTCCCAAGCATAAATAATGGTTTGTAGCTGTTGTTCCACCGTGAGGTTGATGATGGGTTTATTGTTCTCTGATGGGTCCTCTTTTGAGCGGCTGTCTTCATAACCCACAGACGAGTCGTAAAAAGAGCCGTCTTCTGTAGTATGAAATGGGTTCGTAACTGGCCCTGGTTGTCCTAAAATGGCAGAATTGAAGGCGTCATCACCGTCTTTTGTGTGGGCGTTCTCCAACGCAGAACCTGTCAACGCTTGCTTTACTTCAACTAAAGATGTGCGCTCATATTGACGATGTGTTCGCGTGGTTGATTGGCTCGTGCTGTCTGATGAGTCCGCCGCGGATGCCAAGCTGGATTCGTCTGACATGCAGTATACGCCGAGCAAACCGACGCAGATTGCGCCGATTATCCAAAACTTTTTGCTTATCATTACGCGAGCGCCATTCGTGATTGCAACCAACTGCGAGAGAATTTTAGGTCTTTCTCTATTAAGCTCGCGCTGCACTCGAGTAGTTCACTGATTTCTTGGTTTTTCATTCCCATTAAATACTTGAGTTTGAGTGCACTTGATTGGCGTGGGTAACGGCTACTGAAGTTATCCAGAGCTTTATCCATAATGATCAATTGTTCGAAGCGATCTTCTTCATCTCTCATCAATGTTATGTGTTGACGCTTTTGTGCTTGGTGCGAGCGTGCGTTATCGATCAAGATTTGACGCATCACTTTGGCAGCCATCAAAAAGAAATCACGTTTTGTTTCAATTTCACTCATGTCGCAGTTGGACATCTTCAGGTAAGCATCATGAATTAATGCTGTGGTGCTGTTGACGCTATCGGCCAATACTTTGTTGTCGGTGCCGTACTTTTCCGCGTTTCGTTCACGCTCGTGTTGGGCGATCTTACGTAACTGCAAATACGCAAATTGGTAGAGCTCACTCTCAGCTTGTTTATCACCAGATTGCCATTGTTGAATGATTTGTGTCAGTGCTACTGCTGTTGCCATGGTTATACATCCTCGCTCACTTTGACAAATTCAGAAATGGTATGGGTTTCAATGCGATCAGAGCCGTCTCGGTTGCGGAGAACATCTTGTTGATAGCGATATAAAATGCCTTGTTCCCAAGTTGCGCCAGCGGGCAGATATTCCCAAGTGGTGTAATTGATTTCGGCTGGGGTCGTTGACCAACGTACCATGACATTCATTTGCGCAAGCTCGGCTTTGGGTTCGTCATTGTTGACCCACCACATGTCCGCATACTCTTGGGTGACATCTTGGGTGTATAGGCTTGCGTCGGTTGGACAGGTGTCTGCATTGTGCGGCAGTCGCATGACTTGTTGGTGGCGCATCAATAGGCACGATTGTGTCATGGACTGCTGGTGGTATTGGGTCTGCTGCCATACCCCGAGGTAGTCGATGTCGTGTTCGTTCGTGTTGGGGTAGGTAAACCACAGCATTTCTGTACGATTGTGGTGGTGGATGTTTTTTTTACGCCCAAGGCCTTGTACTTTTTCCATCAGTAGCTCAGTACTTGGATCAAAGTTGAGTGCAACGGAGCGGTATTTCCAGTCGCCTTCATCATCAAAGTCTTCGAGAGAGAAGCCATTCAAATCGTTGCGGGTGCATCCAGTGATTGAGCAACCGACGATATTAAACCAATCCGCAAACTTGCTTATCGGTTCGACAACATCTTCCGTGATAGGGCGCTTCATCGAGAGGAAGCAACCTTGAAAATGATCGCCAATACTTGGATGTTCAATCAATGAATCTTTGGTGATGGTGAATCGAGTTTCACCAAACGGAGGGCGATATTTAGGATGATGTTGATAACGTAAATCGTAAGCACAAGCGCGGCCTTGCCAATCTTTCTTTTTGATCACGATGTTTTTGAACGTCATGCCGCGAGGTTCGAAGATGATCTCATCTGAGGCAAAGTTTTTCTCAATGTACAGCTGGCTTTCGTTTAAGTGCTCGATTGCCTCATCGACAGACACCCAGTCGAGATTGAGGTGACGTTTGGCGTCATCCAGATAATTGAGGTCAAGGCCCTTGAGCTGGTTTTGAAAGCGAGCATCAGACAACACGCGGTTGGCTAAGACAATTTCCTTACGATTTTCAGGCGTGCTGTCGAGAGAGAGCAGCAGGCGCGTCATATTGATGCTACGACTGGGTTTGGTTGTTGCCATCGTCGGTGTAAGCACTTCTTGGCTCGATAAGGTTGTCAGCAGATAACCCTTATCATCGTTGCCAAGGAAGAAGCTAATCACATCACCAGGTTGGTAGTGAAATGCCCCTTGTTGGGTAACGCCAGTGATATTGGAACTGGTTTTGTAATACAAGCCAGTCACCGGCGCATCGATAAAGTAGCCTTGCTTCAAGGATGAAGTGGGCGGGTGTGAAGTGGCAGCAGAAGTGTCTGCTGCTAACGTGGAGGTAGCCGTCAATGCAGACAGCCAAAATACCACTGAACGTGTATACATCTTGTTTTAAGCCTTATTGGTTGGTGCTGTCCTCAGACGCACAATTTGGCTGACAACTCATTGGAGTAGTTAGGTGCTTCTTTGGCACCGGTGTCATCATCGCCAACAACATTTTTTGTTTTATATGTTTGGGGATATCTGGATTAGAGAGTATCCGCCTTCGTGTTAACTCCATCATGGAGCTCACTGAGAGGTGTTCGACATTCTGCCCCTTCGCGTGGAAGATAAGGCGAGTCATTTCGTACATCATATCTTCTGCAATCTTCTTCTCTTGTTGCAGTTGGATATTCTTTTGCATCATGGCGCTGCCAAATAGCACACCTGATAGCACGATGATGCCTGACAATGCAGAAGCAAGAGGGCGCCGTTGCACCAAGCGAAAGGCGCTATACAAAGGCCAGTGTTTTTTCTGCTCGATAGGGCGACGTTCGATAATTCGCTCGATATCAATGCGTAGCGCTCGCACATCTGGGTATCGCACTTGGGTGGCTGGACGCGTCGCCCGTCTTATCACCCAATACACATCAGACCAAACCGCTGGTGATGGAAACATCAACGCGAGGATTTTGCCCAATGAATAAACATCGCTTTGTTCTGTCAGTACTTGTCCTGCCTGCTGCTCAGGGCTGGCAAAATTTTGGCTAAAAGCAAGCAGTGCCGAGGGTGAGCCCTCTCGGGTGGAGTGCGCTTTTTGAGTCAAGTTGAAGTCGAGCAGTTTGGGTCGTTTGCTACGATCGATCAGTATATTTTCTGGTTTTAGATCGGCATGCAAAACATGATGCTGGTGGGCGTGCTCCATCGCCTGACAAATCTGCTTAAACAGCAGCAGTTTTTCCGTCTTTTCCAGCTTATTTTCTGACAGGTATTCATCTAAGGTTTGACCAAATACCCGCTCCATCACGATGTAAACTGAATCTTGATGAAGGCCGCCATCAAACACTTTCGCTATGTACGGATGGTTTAGGCGCGCGAGCAGTTGTGCCTCATCGAAGAGTGCACGTTGTCCCAGCACATTACTCAAATTGCTTTGAATAAACTTGATGGCCAGATCTTGTTCGAACGTTTCATCTGCCCGTAGGGCGGCGTAAACGACACCCATGCCACCGCGACCCAACTCATGAGTTAGGCGATACTTACTGATGACTTCTCCGCTTAGATCGACGTCTCGGTTCGTAGCCTGGTGAGCACCAAAGTAAAGTAACTGCGTTAGTTGTTCTTCTGGTGTCTCATTGGCTAAAAGAGGAACGAGTTGTTGATACAGCTCAGGTTGACTTTGTTGCAATGCTTGGAGGTATTGCTGCTTTTGGGAGTCGTCCAGATCAAGCAAGTGATAGTAAATCTGGGTTTCGCTAGAGCCTAACTGCACTGTGCCTAATGTCTTATTCTTTTAGGTACGGCATTTTATAAGAACTTTGATATAAATGTCATTTATTTATTCGGCTTTGACTCACAATGTATGAAACGCAATTTGGTGGCTAATAGAATAATAACATCATGATTTTGCGAATTATTTTCACTGAGCTTGTCGGCAGGGAGTCTATTCGTCATAATGTTACTTGTAACATTACTGATAAATCGCATATTTATGGCTCAACAGAATAAGAAAACTCGCACGACATTGCAGGATGTCGCAGACCAAGTTGGCGTCACGAAGATGACGGTTTCACGTTATATGCGTAACCCTGAATCGGTGGCAGAAAAGACTCGTGCCAAGATTGCGACTGCGATTGAAGAGATGGGATACATCGAAAACCGCGCCCCCGCTATGTTGTCTAAGTCGTCCAGTAAAGCCATTGGTATTTTACTGCCCTCATTGTCCAACCAAATTTTTGCTTCCTTTGTTCAGGGCATAGAGATGGTGACCAAAGCCAATGGCTATGAGACGCTTTTAGCGCATTTTAGCTACGATGAGCTTGAAGAAGAACGCAAGATCGCATCATTACTCTCTTATCAGGTCGATGGACTTATTCTCACTGAAAGCCATCATACGCCGCGTACATTGCAAATGATAAAAAATGCAGGGATCCCTGTAGTGGAAACGATGGAACTACCACCAAAGCCGATTGATATGGCGGTTGGGCTAGATCATGAAGATGCCTCGTACACAGCGGTTAAGCAGATGTTAGATTCAGGTAAGCGTACAATCGTTTATTTTGGGGCGCGTTTGGATACGCGAACCAAGCTGCGTATGCAAGGTTATGATCGCGCGATGACGGAAGCAGGGCTAGAACCTAAGCACGTATTAACGGGTGACCACTCTAGCTTCTCTTTAGCGCATGATTTGCTTGAACGCGCGCTAGAAACTCACCCAACGCTTGATGGCGTATTCTGTACCAACGATGACATCGCGATAGGGACCATGCTGAGCGCGCAACAACGTGGCATTCAAGTTCCGCAGCAGCTGGCGGTTGTGGGCTATAACGCGCTGGATATTGGTCAAACCATCAGCCCGAAACTGACTAGCGTCGATACACCGCGTTTCAAAATCGGTGAAAAGAGCGCAGAGCTTTTGATCGCGCGTCTGAAAGGCGAAGCGCAAGAAGAAAAAGTGGTTGATATGGGGTATCAAATTACCTCCGGAGAGAGTGTTTAACTCGCAGTTATCCGCTCTCTGTATTCGCTCATCAATGGTATTAGCAGGTTAGGGTATGGCACATCAGCTGGATGCATTGGATCTCAACTTAATGCGTTTATTAAAGGCCGTGGTGGAAAACCGCAGCATCAAGCTGGCCGCGATGCAGCTGGGCATTTCTCAACCGAGCGCCAGTCGCGGTGTGATGAAGCTCAAACAAGTGTTTGATGACCCGCTGTTTGTGCGTAAAGCGCATGGAGTTGAGCCGTCACCGATGGCGATACGTCTCGCCGCCGAGTTCGACAACATGATTGCACCACTGGAAAAAGTGGTGCAAGAGTTTGAAGTGTTCGACCCACTGCAATACCAAGGGCAGATCGCGATTGTGACCGACCCTTATTTGATGGATGAGCAAGGGCAGCGATTGCTAACTGGCTGCCATCGAGCCTTTCCCAAAGCGCACTTTGCTTTTTCCAGTTGGAACAGTTACTCGCACGATGAAATGTTAGAGGGTGAGCACGATTACTGCATTCTAGACCAAGAGACCGAGCTGTCGAAAGACATTTATATGCGTCCGTTGTTTGTTGAAAAACGGGTGATTTTGGCACGTAAAAACCACCCGACTTTATCGAAAGTCAGTAATGATTGGGACACGGTGTCCAAACTGCCTCTGGTGTCTCTGCCTGCGCCCGCTTCGTATAAACCACTTTGTACCGTGGAGTCTGAGTATCGCCGCATGGGCTATGAGCCTGTGGTGTTATTGAAATCCTATAATTTGCGCGTGGCTTGCCAAATGCTGCAAGAAACCGACGCGATTATGTATGCCAGTCAAAGCTCAGCAGTATTGATGCCGGAGCTGGACTCTTACGCGATGCCTTTGGTCAACCGTGAGTTTAGCCAGTTTGTCGTCTCTGGCGGTTTCTTACAAACCAATCGCAACCATCCTTTGCACCGACACTTACATAAAGTGGTACGCCAAACCCTGAAGACGCCATTAATTTTCGCACAGTGATGACTGGTTATTGTATCGCGTCACCGAGATTCTCTGCATAAGATAACCATGAAGAAAATGTGTGATTGCATAGACAACTCGATCCTATAGATATTCAAAAATGAATATCTCAATTACCTGTCTCTTTTTCCTGCTCAGCGCTAACCTTAGCTCAAATAGTCAGGAGAAGTGGCTCATTTTTATCTTTTTAACTTTTTGAATGTCGATACAGATGCGTGACATTCACCATTCTCCGTTATGCAGTTTTTTAATTTCTGATGGAGGATTCATCATGCTAGTTGCACGTCTATTTTTATTGCTCGCCATCGTTGCCGAAGTAGCAGGCACCAGCACCATGTCTTTTATCGGACAAGGTCATGGATGGTTGGGCTACATCGTAATGTATGTGCTGATCGCAATCTCTTACTACTTTCTCGCGTTTGCCGCGAAGAAAATATCGATCGGTGTGGCATACGCTGTCTGGGAAGGGTTGGGTATCTCATTGATCACGGTCGTTTCGATCGTGTTGTTTGATTCTGACTTAAATACCCAAGAGCTGCTTGGTTTGATGTTAGCTGTCATCGGCATCGTTTGTGTGACTTTAGGGGAGTCACACGGTCAATCTAACACCAAGAAAAACGCCGATAAACTGGCAAAAGAACGTTCATTTTCTACAAGTGTAAGGTGTGAATCATGAGTCAATTTTTTACGATGTCATTTGGATTTGTCGTGATGGCTGCCTTGGTCGATATCGTGGCGAACATGGCGCTCACACGTTCTCACGGCTTTAAATACAAAGGCTGGGGCATTACCGCTATTGTGTTGGTGCTGGCTGCGTTCACGCTGTTGGCGCAAGCGGTGAAAGAGATCGACTTAGCTATTGCTTACGCCTCTTGGGGCGCGATCGGTATCTTGGGTACCGCAGTGGGTGGTGCCTTGCTGTTTAAGCAGAAGCTCAAGCCAATCGGTTGGTTTGGTATCTTTGTGGTGATTGCTGCTGTCGTGGTGATGAAAACCGCTTAATCAAGCGAAACAAAAACAACGAAGACAAATACAAAGAGCGGAGTATTAAACTCCGCTCTTTTTGTTTTTCTGGCTTACACAATGAAGCTTGCGCCTTCTTCTGCGCTAGAGACGTTTTGGCGGATCACGCTAAACAAGCCTCGTCCCCAAGTTTGTTGGGTCGATTCGGTATCGAAATGAATCAACTCGCGACCAGTGGTGTCGCTTAAGTTGTTAAGTTCACCCGTTTGGCAATCCAGGCGAATCAAATCACCGTTGCGCACTAAACCAATCGCGCCGCCACGAATGGCTTCTGGAGAAACATGAATCGCAGACGGAATTTTACCTGACGCGCCAGATAAACGACCGTCAGTAACCAGCGCCACTTTAAAGCCCGCTTTTTGCACGTTACCTAAAATTGGCATCAGCTTGTGCAGTTCAGGCATGCCGTTTGCCGCTGGGCCGTTGTGTGTGACCACAACGATGCAATCTTTGTTCAGCTCACCACGTTTGTACGCGGCTTCCACTTCGTGTTGGCATTGGAATACGATCGCTGGTGCAACAATCACGCGTTGCTCTTCTTTCACCGCAGACACTTTCACCACGGCTTTACCCAAGTTGCCAGTCAGTACGCGAGTGCCGCCGGTGTTTTGGAAAGTGGCGTCTGGTTTGGCGATCACGTCACCGTCTTGGCTGCCTTGGCACGGTGTCCAAGTCAGTTGGCCATCGACAAGGCTCGGCAGCGTCATTTGGTCTTCAAATTCACCAAACACGGGTTTCACATCGCGATGCAAAAGCTCGGATTCGTTCAAGCGGTGCAATAACGCAGGCACGCCACCCGCGTCTTGGAACGCGTTCATATCGGCTGGGCCGTTCGGGTAAACGCGAGCTAACAAAGGAACCACATCCGACAGATCGCTGATGTCTTGCCACGTGAGCAAGATGCCCGCAGCACGCGCCACGGCGATCATATGAATGGTGTGATTGGTGCTGCCACCCGATGCCAACAGCGCAATAATACCGTTGATCAGGCTCTTTTCGGTGACGACTTCAGACAATGGACGGAAGTTTGCAGAACCCGCCGTCATTGAGGCGATTTTCAGAGCCGCGTGATCGGTTAACGCTTTACGCAGTTGGGTATGGGGATGGATGAATGCCGAACCTGGCAGCATCAAGCCCATGGCTTCGAACACCAACTGGTTGGTGTTGGCTGTGCCGTAAAACGTACACGTCCCCGCAGAGTGGTAAGCGCGACACTCCATATCCAGCAGAGCGTCTTTGCCGACTTCACCTGCTGCGTATTTTTGGCGCACGTCGACTTTCTCTTCATTGCTGATGCCTGTTGCCATCAGACCCGCTGGTACAAACGCAGTCGGTAGGTGCGCGTAAGACAGTGCGCCCATCAGTTGCCCCGGGGCAATTTTGTCACAGATGCCAAGCAGTAATGTGGCATCAAAGACATTGTGGCTCAAAGACAACGCCGTTGATTGCGCAATTAAGTCACGCGAAAACAGCGACATATCCATGCCGGCTTGACCTTGAGTCACCCCATCGCACATCGCTGGCACACAACCTGCGACTTGCGCTGTATGGCCGTAGTCCGCCAGCACTTGTTTGATTTGCGTTGGGTAGTCTTGGTACGGCTGGTGGGCGCTCAACATGTCGTTGTAAGCGCTGATCAGCGCGACATTGGCATGAGTAAAATCGAGAATATTTTTCTTTTCAGAAGAGCAAGAAGCGGCGACTGCATGGGCTAAGTTACCACAAGATAAACCAACACGGCCTTTGCCAGCTTCGGCTTGCACTTCGGTGCGAGCAAGAAACGCAGCGCGCGCTTCACGGCTGCGCTTGGTCAAACGTTGTGTGACCTCAAGAACAACAGAGTGAGTCATTACGCCACCTCGATCGCTTGCACTTTGATTAGCTCAGCGGCAGAGCGTTCCACCACGTCGCTGATGTCTCCGTCGATACTGACGATCAGAGTTTGAGGCTCGTTGTCTGGGCGCTCTAGCGTCTCGAATTGGCTCTTCACCATGTTTTCTTTCATGAAGTGGCCTTTACGCATACGCATGCGATTAAGGATCAACTCCATATCGCCATCAAGGAACAGGAAGGTCACGTTGTCGTTGCCTTCGCGGATCTGATCGCGGTAAATCTTTTTCAGTGCTGAACAAACAATAATGCCGTGTTCGTTTTTGCTTTCTAGGCTGTACGCCGCATCACGAATGCGTTCTAGCCATGGCTTGCGATCATCATCGTTCAGAGGTTGGCCCGATGCCATTTTCTGAATGTTCGCTCGTGGATGAAGATCATCACCATCAATGAATTTACGCCCTAGCTTTTTCGCTAGATGCTCACCAATTGTGCTTTTACCACTAGCACAAACGCCCATAACGATGACACTACTACCAGCCATAACTTATCCTCATAACCAAATTTGCGCGTGATCTCAATTTTTGAATTCACTTTAAAATATGGGTTTATCTTATTCATGTTATCGGTAACATGTTACCGGTAACTGAAATAAATGTGAACCATAACACAAACAATAATTCTTAAAGGTGAACCTATGGAGCAATTAACCCAAGCCCCAGATCCTACGTTCCTACTGACGATTGCAGGCCTTGCCATTGCAGCGTTACTCGTTCTGATCATTAAACTGAAAGTCCATGCTTTTGCTTCCCTTACTATGGTGAGTTTAGGCACAGCAATCGCCACTGGCGTTCCTTCTGAGAAAGTCGTATCGACCATGATGGGCGGCTTCGGCGGCACACTGGCTTCCGTGGCATTACTGGTTGGTCTTGGTGCGATGATCGGTAAAATTCTTGAAGTGACTGGCGGTGCGAAAGTGCTGGCAGACACTTTGATTGGTCGCTTTGGTAAAGAGCGCGCACCATTTGCTTTGGGCGTCGCTTCATTACTGTTTGGCTTCCCAATCTTCTTCGATGCTGGCCTTGTAGTGATGATGCCAATCATCCTAAGTGTGGCGGCTCGTTTTGGTGGCTCACCAATTAAATACGCGTTGCCTGCTGCCGGTGCTTTCGCGGTTATGCACGCGTTTGTTCCACCACACCCAGGTCCGGTTGCAGCGGCAGAATTCCTTGGCGCAAACATCGGTCTGTTATTGGTGGTGGGTATTCTGGTGGCTATTCCCACTTGGTACCTTGGCGCTTACTTATTTGGCTTGTACGCGGGCAAAAAATTCGATATTCCACTATCTAAAGCCTTCTTTAATGGCGAAGCGATGGTGGATGAGCGCAACGCACCAAAATTTGGCACGGTTATGACCATCCTTGTGCTGCCAGTCCTGCTAATCTGTTTGGATACGGTATTGAACACACTGGCGGTTGCAGGTTTGATTGATGGCAAAACGGCACTAGTTGAGTTCCTACGTATGCTAGGTAAAACCCCAGTCGCGTTGCTGATTACTTTGATTGTCTGTCTGGCTGTGTTTGCCAAAGACTACGGCATGGCAAAACTAGAAAAATTATGTGGTGAGTCATTGGCTCCAATCTGTGGTGTTATCCTAGTAACGGGCGCAGGTGGCATGTTTGGCGGCGTACTGCGCTCAAGTGGTATCGGTGATGCACTGGCTGACGTTCTTACAGACACAGGTATGCCTGTGATTGTGGCGGCGTTTGTGATTTCAACCTGTCTGCGTGTTGCTCAAGGCTCGGCAACCGTAGCGCTAACTACTACGGCGGCTCTTATCGCGCCAGTTGTGGCAGCATCAACAGGTTTGAGTGAACTAGACCTTTGCTTTATCGTAATCGCGATTGCGGGTGGTGCAACGGTACTGTCTCACTTCAATGACTCTGGTTTCTGGTTGGTTTCTCGTCTGCTTGAGATGGATGAGAAAACCACATTAAAAACTTGGACGGTAATGGAAACGTTACTTGGCGGTATCGCGTTTATTATCGTCGCAACATTAAGCTTTATTCTTTAGAGGTTCCCCATGACAACACTTGAACAACGATTAAGAGAAATCAAAATCGTCCCAGTTATCGCAATCAACGACGTAGCACACGCTCTGCCACTGGCAAAAGTGTTGGTAGAAAACGGTTTACCATGTGCGGAAGTGACATTCCGCACCGAAGCGGCGGCGGAGTCGATTCGCATCATGCGTGAAGCGTACCCAGAACTGTTGATTGGCGCGGGCACCGTTCTGACCACAGAACAAGTGGATATCGCAATCGAAGCGGGCGTGGACTTTATCGTTAGCCCAGGTTTCAACCCAACCACAGTGAAATACTGTCAGCAACGTGGCGTGACTATCGTACCAGGTGTAAACAACCCAAGCTTGGTTGAGCAAGCGATGGAAATGGGTCTGCGTACGTTGAAGTTCTTCCCTGCTGAGCCATCAGGCGGCGTAAGCATGCTGAAAGCACTCACGGCGGTTTACCCAGTGGAATTCATGCCAACAGGTGGCGTAAGCCCATCCAACGTGGAAGATTACCTAGCGCTGAAATCGGTTGTTGCTTGTGGCGGTACGTGGATGGTGCCAACTGCAATGATGGACAACGGCGATTGGGAAGGTATTGCTGAATTGGTTCGCGCAGTTAAGTAAAACGCACAAACGGCTCCGAAATACCCCAGAACGTTAGAAAACGTGATACGAAAAAGGGTCATCAAGTTACTTGATGACCCTTTTGCTTTTTGGAATGAAACGGCTTTAGAAGTGATGCTTCATAAAGCGCTTAATAAAGCGAATGAAATCTGCTTCGGCTAGCTTCGCGCACTTCAATGTTTGGGCGTGAGACAATGCTACATCTCCCAAGCCTTCTGCCATGTTGGTGATCGCACACACTGCCAATACGGGTAAGCCGCAATGCGCCGCAGAAATCACTTCTGGCACGACCGACATGCCCACCACATCACCACCGATGATTTGCATCATGCGGATTTCGGCTGCGGTCTCAAAGTTGGGGCCTGTGTAAGAGACAAACACACCTTCATTCAGGTGAATGCCATTGGCTTTGCCGACTTCAAACGCTTCTGCGCGCAGGTCTTTGTCGTACGCATTGGCGAGGCTGAAGAACCTCGGGCCGTACTCTTCATCATTCGGACCGATCATTGGAGATTCAGGCATGGTATTGATGTGGTCATGAAATACCACCAGAGAACCGACGTCGATGCGTTCAGGGCGAAGTGAGCCTGCCGCGTTGGTGACGAGCAGAAACTCACAGCCCAGCTTTTTAAAGGTGCGCACGGGCGTTGTCATGACCTTCATTGAGCCGTGTTCGTAGTAGTGACCGCGACCTTTCATGCACACTACGTCTACGCCGCCCATGGTACCAAGCACCAACTCACCAGAGTGGCCTTGCACGGTGCTAACCGGAAACCCTTCGAGCTCTTCGTATGGAATGACCACTTTGTCTTGTAGTTCGTCTGCCAATACGCCTAAGCCAGAGCCTAAAATAAACGCCGCTTTAGGTTGGAAGTTTGGTTTGCGTTCGCGAATGGTTTGTAGTGCGCCGATTACTGGATCGTGATTCATGTTAGTCACCTTCTGGTTGTGTGTTGATTCCATTGTGTGACTTTCTGCGCTAGTTATCTTTGCTTTATTCGCTACTATCATCCTTAAAAAGAGGATGATGAAATTCGCTAGGACTCAATGTATGAAGTTAGAACCATTTGAGCGCGTGACGCTGAAGATGCTGCGTTACTTTTACGAGGTCGCACAAACCAAGCATTTCACTAAGGCGGCCGAGAACCTCAATATCACCAATTCGCCGTTGAGCAATCGCATCAAAGAGTTGGAAGAAGTGCTTAACGTCAAACTGTTTGAGCGTGATTCAAGAAACGTCATGCTAACGGAGGCCGGACGATTGTTGGAGTCCAAATGCCAACTGATTTTTCAGACCTTGGATGTCTCGCTCAATCAAGTGCAGCAAGTGGGGTTGAACCAGAGAAACATCCTGCGAGTCGGTGTGGTAAGTAGCGCATTTTGGGGCGGATTTGATCGTCTGTTACAGCGCTTCCATGCTGAGCATGACACTTATCACGCCGACATTTTTGACCTCAACCCAGAGACGCAAAAGAAGCATCTGAGCGAGAAGAAAATCGATGTGGGTATTGTGCGTTTTGCCGATGCACTCAACATTTATCCGTATCAGTCGGTGTCTTTGGGCAAAGATGTGTTTGTGGTGGCGGTGTCGGAGCAACATGAGTTAGCCAGCAAATCTTTGCTGCGGCTCCAAGATTTAAAGACGTGTGAGTTTGCGTTTATGAGTTTGGCGAATTCTGCCTCGGCAAACTTCATCATCAATGCCTGTCTGCAAGAAGGCTTTTCACCCCATATTGGCAAACAAGTGGTGGAGCCAAGCACCTTGATGGCGTATGTAGCAAACAGCAACACCGTGACGTTGGTGCCGTCGACGTTTTCTCAGCATCATTGGCATGGGATTCGTTTTATCAAGCTGAAAGAGTCACTGCGTGCAGACTTGTGTCTGATTCATGACGGTAAGCAGGAGAGTGCTATCAAAGCCGAGTTTATTCGCACGTTATTGGAGAATGCGAGTTAAGCATGGGCAAACAAAAAAGGTCACCCTAAGGTGACCTTTTCGAATGATTCGCTGAAATCAGCAATGCGATTAGCGCGCAATTAACGCATCGTTACGAATTCTTCTGAGCCCGTTGGGTGGATAGCCACAACAGAGTCGAAGTCTGCTTTGGTTGCGCCCATCTTCATTGCTACGCCGAAGCCTTGGATCATTTCATCTACCGTGAAACCGATGCCGTGCAGACCAACAACCGTTTCTTCTTCGCCCGCACATACAAGCTTCATCTTACATGGTTGACGGTGCTTAGTAACGGCGGTGTACATCGCAGTAAAGCCAGATGTGTAGACTTTGATGTTGTCTTTGCCGTACTTCTCTTCCGCTTCTTGCGTTGTAAGACCGATAGTGCCGATTGGTGGGTGGCTAAATACCACAGTTGGAACTAAATCGTAGTCCATCTTCGCGTTTGGTTTATTGTTGAACAAACGCTCAGAAAGTTGACGACCCGCTTTCACTGCTACTGGTGTTAGCTCGATACCGCCTTCCATGATGTCACCCACACAGTAGATGCCTTTCACGTTGGTTTCTTGGTATTCGTCTACCTTGATGTAGCCTTTTTCGTTCGTTGCCACGCCGGTTGACGCTAGGTTGATTGCGTCTGTCGCTGGGTGACGGCCGATTGCCCAAATCAGTTGGTCAACGTTTTGGCTCTCACCGTTTTCTAGGTGCAGAGTTAGGCTGCCATCGGCTTCTTTTACCACTTCTTTTGGTACAGAGTGGGTGTGCAGCTTTGGACCTTCTGCGTCCATCACTTCAACCAACGTATCGATGATCATTGGATCGAAGCTACGCAGTGGTGACTCTTTACGTACGAACAGGTGCGTTTCTGTACCTAGCGCGTGCAGTACGCCAGCAATTTCAACTGCGATGTAGCCAGCGCCCACAACCGCAACGCGTTTTGGTTGCTCTGCTAGGTCGAAGAAGCCGTTTGAATCGATGCCGTATTCAGCGCCTGGAATGTTTGGAATAGTAGGACGACCACCAACCGCGATCAGAATGTGATCCGCAGTATAATGTTCACCGTTTACTTCTACGGTTTTCTCGTCAACAAACTTAGCAAAGCCTTTAATTACGTTTACTTTGTTGTTGCCAAGAACGCGATCGTAAGATTGGTGAATACGACCAATGTACGCCTGACGGCTCTCAACCAGTTTGCTCCAGTCGAAACCTTTCACGTCGACATCAAAACCGTAATCTTCTGCGTACAGGTTCATTGCTTCTGCGATTTGTGCGCCGTGCCACATCACTTTCTTCGGTACACAACCTACGTTGACACAGGTACCTCCGAGATCTTGAGCTTCGATTAGCGCAACTTTCGCGCCGTACATCGCCGCACGGTTTGCAGATGCGATGCCGCCACTGCCGCCACCGATACAGATATAGTCAAAATGAGTCGCCATTACTTTCTCCAAGAGCTTATAAATTTTATCTGGTACATAGATAGATTGGGATGACCTTGCCCGAACTCAATGCCACCGTTATCCCACTATCATAAATCGAATGTAACGAATTCCTAAATGGGAAAAAGCGACATTACTTATGACAAATAGCGATGAGAGGCACAAAAAGAAGAATAAGCGCGATGAGAGGGCAAAGTTGAGAGTATAAAAAAGCGCAACGAAAATGTCGTTGCGCTGAGTGGTTTCGGTGCAGATGAGCTTACTCTGGCACAATCCAGTCCACTTTCCAGTGGCCGGTGGCTGGTGCGATCGCGTCTTGCAGGAATGGCAGAATCTCTTTCATCTGGCTTTCCAGTTTCCACGGCGGGTTAATCACAATCATGCCGGATGCCGTCATGCCGCGCTCGTTGGTATCGGGTGCGACACCTAACTCGATTTGCAGAATTTTACGAATGCCCAGTGCTTCCAGGCCTTCGATCATATCTTCGATGTCGTGACGGTTTACCACTGGGTACCAAATCGCGTAGATACCGGTTGCCCAACGCTTATGGCTCTGATGAATCGCGCGCACTACATCGCGGTACTCTTTCGCGAGTTCGTATGGTGGGTCAATCAGCACCAAACCACGACGCTCTTGTGGCGGTAAGCTGGCTTTTAGACGCTGGAACCCGTCCTCTTTGAAGATGCTCACTTGGCGATCGCGATGGAATTCTTGCTCCAACAATGGATGATCGGCTGGGTGCAGCTCCGTCAGCACCATGCGATCTTGTGGGCGGACTTGCGCGCGCGCTACACGTGGTGAGCCTGGGTAGTAACGCAGCTTCTCGCCGTTGTTGAGTACTTTGATGGCATCGATGTAGCTTTTGATATCTTCAGGAATGTTTGGGTTATCCCAAATACGAGCGATGCCTTGCTTGTATTCGCCCGTTTTTTCAGACCATTCGTGAGTCAGATCGTAACGGCCCACACCCGAGTGGGTATCGTGATAAACGAATGGCTTATCTTTTTGTTTCAGCGCATCAAGAATGAGGCTTTGAACGATGTGTTTGACCACGTCGGCATGGTTGCCGGCGTGGAAGCTGTGGCGGTAACTTAACAAATTAAACTCTCGAAACACTCTTTGGTTGAGTGTGGTCTGTGATTTTCACTCTATGGCGGTATTATACTCAAGTAACTTAAAGATGTAGAACTTCCAATCAAATCCGTTCCTCTAATAGGGGCTCACTATTGAAATTTCTTTAAGTCACCCACACTTACTATTGGTAATCGAATTGAACTAGGTGAGTTTCTCGTGCTCAAAGAGTGTGAAATCTCATTTAGGTATAACAAGACTCAAGGACAGAGTAGCGCTCGTTGACTATATGGTCATCGCAGCATAGAGAAAGGGAACGGAGCTCCCCCAATCCATGTTGCTGGCTCGTCTGTACATTGAGTTGGCCTATCTACACAAAATAGACAGGCAATCACAGAGTCAAAACACAAAAGGAATTATTCATGTCTAATCCTCTTCTGACGTTTACGGACTTACCTCCGTTTTCTCAAATTAAACCAGAACACATCAAGCCTGCTGTTGAACAAGCGATTGCTGACTGCCGAGCGAAAATCGATGAAGTTCTAAAAGATAATGCTCACCCAACTTGGGACAGTGTGATTGCGCCAATTGAAGAAGCGGATGACCGCTTAAGCCGCATTTGGTCGCCAGTGGGTCACATGAACTCCGTGGTGAACAGCGAAGATCTGCGTGAGGCGTACGAAAGTTGTTTGCCAATTTTGTCAGAGTACGGCACTTGGGTTGGTCAGCACAAAGGCCTGTACGAAGCGTACAAAGCGATTAAAGCCAGTGATGCATTCGAAACGCTGACTCGCGCTCAACAAAAAACCATCACCGATGCGTTACGAGACTTTGAGCTATCGGGTATTGGTTTACCATCCGATGAGCAGCACCGTTACGGCGAAATCAGCAAGCGCATGTCTGAGCTCAGCTCTAAATTCTCTAACAATGTACTGGATGCCACCATGGGTTGGACCAAGCACATCACGGATGAGAAAGACCTTGCTGGCATGCCAGAATCGGCGCTGGCAGCAGCGAAAGCTGCGGCAGAAGCAAAAGAGCTAGATGGTTACCTCATTACGCTGGATATCCCATCTTACCTACCTGTCATGACGTACTGCGACAACCAAGAGTTGCGCAAAGAAGTGTACGAAGCATACGTGACGCGCGCCTCTGATCGCGGTCCAAATGCTGGTAAGTGGGACAACTCAGAAATCATTACTGAGCAACTGAGACTGCGTCACGAAATTTCACGCATGTTGGGTTTCAATACTTACAGCGAGAAATCGTTAGCAACGAAAATGGCCGAAACGCCAGATCAAGTGTTGGGCTTCTTGAATGACCTAGCGACACGTGCGAAACCGCAAGGTGAACGTGAAGTGGAAGAGTTGCGTCAGTTTGCGAAAAGTGAGTTTGGCGTTGAAGAATTGAATGTGTGGGATATCGCTTACTACAGCGAGAAACAAAAGCAGCACTTGTTCCAAATCTCGGATGAAGAACTGCGCCCGTACTTCCCAGAGTCTAAGGTTGTCAGTGGTCTGTTTGAAGTGCTAAACCGCGTGTTTGGCATGACAGTTACTGAGCGCGAAGGCGTGGACACTTGGCACGAATCTGTGCGTTTCTTCGATATCTTTGACGCTGAAGGCGCACTGCGTGGCAGTTTCTACTTAGATCTCTACGCACGTGAGCACAAACGTGGCGGCGCGTGGATGGATGACTGTCGTGGTCGTCGTATTACGCTCTCTGGCGAACTGCAAACGCCGGTGGCTTACCTAACGTGTAACTTCAACCGTCCAGTGGGCGACAAGCCAGCACTGTTTACGCACGATGAAGTTGTGACACTTTTCCATGAATTTGGTCACGGCATCCACCACATGCTGACGCAAGTCGAAACTGGCGCGGTATCAGGCATTAATGGCGTACCTTGGGATGCGGTTGAATTACCAAGTCAGTTCCTGGAAAACTGGTGTTGGGAAGAAGACGCACTGGCGTTCATTTCTGGTCATTATGAGACAGGCGAGCCGTTGCCAAAAGCGATGCTAGATAAGATGCTCGCGGCGAAGAACTTCCAGTCGGCGATGGGCATTTTGCGTCAGTTAGAATTCGGTTTGTTCGACTTTACTCTGCACACCGAATACGACCCAGAAGTGGGTGCACGCGTTTTAGAAACGCTGGCGAAAGTGAAAGAGAAAGTCGCGGTGGTTCCAGCCGTTGAGTGGGCGCGCTTCTCGCACAGCTTTGGGCACATCTTCGCTGGAGGTTACAGCGCGGGTTACTACAGCTATCTGTGGGCGGAAGTGCTGTCGTCAGACGCGTATTCTCGCTTTGAAGAAGAAGGTATCTTCAACAAAGAAACGGGTCAAAGCTTCCTGAACAACATCTTAGAAATGGGTGGCAGTGAAGAGCCTATGGAGCTGTTTAAGCGCTTCCGTGGTCGTGAACCACAAATTGATGCGCTATTGCGCCATTCTGGTATTGCAGCGTAAGCGCACGCTGTCTTTTCAAAAATACTAGGGCCAACCATTCGGTTGGCCTTTTTTTGTCCATTTTTTATAAAAAATTCACGGATTCACACTGCGGTTAATTGGGTTCTGCAGCGATATCAATGTCTCCGTAGACTGAACCTCATCAATGGCTTGCAGCTTATCAATCAGCACAAATTGCAGTTCTTCAATCGATTTGCACATCAATTTGACGAATATGTTATACGCGCCCGTGGTGTAGTAAGCTTCAACGACTTCGTCGAGCGCGTTGAGTTTTTCTAGCGCGGAATGGTAATCGCGAGCTGCGTTTAGGTTAATACCAATGAAGCAGCACACATCGTAGCCGAGCTTTTTGGTATTTACGATCACCTCCGTTCCTTCGATGATGTCAGCCGATTTCATCTTCTCAATACGCACATGGATAGTGGCAGGGCTGACATCGAACTGCTTTGCCATTTCTGCGTAGGGCGTTCTGGCGTCAGCCATCAGTGTTTTTAATATTGCGCGGTCAAGGTCGTCGAGTTTCGGCAGGCTCGCATTCATACTATTATTTCCGTTAGGGATAGAGTTTTACCTCCCTTTTATACTCATAGCGGATAGGATTCACAAGGTTTGGCAGGAGTAACTGCGGGTTAACTCCGAGCTATGGAGATAATGTGCAGCGTTTTCTGGTTATTGTCGCGCTATGTTGGAGCGCGTTTGCCGCGGCCTCAGATCCGAAAGTTTTGGTCGTGCACTCCTATCATCAAGGTTTTTTCTGGACGGATTCCATACAGCGAGGTATCGAGCAGCAATTGGGTGATCGATCGCTGGATATGCGCGTGCTCTATTTAGACTCGAAACGTAACCAGAGTGAGCAGTTTTTCGCTCAGCTTGAATCCTTATATCGTACGAAATTAAGCAAAGAACGATTCGATGCCATTTTAGTGAGTGATAACAACGCGCTTGAACTGATGCAGCGTTTGGCACCAATCATCAAAGACACCCCGGTTATATTTAACGGCATCAACAATTATCATCCTTCTTTGCACCAATCTCTGAATGCAACAGGAGTAACAGAAGATGTCGATTTGGAGGCAAATTTAGCCCTCATAGAGCGCCTACACCCTGATTACACCCAAATTCTTATTGTCAGTGACCATTCCGTAACGGGAGAGGTATTACGCTATCAAATCGACGATTTTGTACATGAACATCCGCAATATCGCGACAAAATTGTGCAAGTTATTCCCGACAGTATCATTGACTTAAAGCAACAAGTGGCGAAGCTGAATAAAGATAAAGTCGTCCTGTTTTGGACCTATTACCGAGATAAACAAGGTGTGGTTGGCAGTGAACGTGACTGGATTGGCGTTAACAGAGCCTCAAATGCGCCGCTGTTTATGGTGCACGACATTGGCTTAGGGCACGGTGCGGTTGGTGGCGTGATCCAAAGTGGTTATCGGCATGGCATAGAGAGCGCTGAGATACTTGAGTTTGTGTTGGATAACCCTGACCAAGCTCTGCCAGCCGTGAAGAAAAGTGATTCTGAAATCAAGCTCGATTATCAAGCTGTAGTGCGCTGGGGGCTGGGTGCTGAGCAAGAGGTCTCTGCGGTATTTTTTAATAAACCGATGAAGTTTTCTGAGCGTTTTGCCAAAGAAATTCGCTTGTTTGGTAGCCTGTTTGTGGTGATGTCGGTGGTCATTTTGTTGATGGGTTACTATTTACAGCGGATGCGTCGCAGCGAGAGTGCCGCGCGAGAAAGCCAAGCCATCTTAGAGTCGATTTTTGATCAGAGCATGCAGTATATGGGCATTTTGGATGCCAACGGTGTACTTAAATCGGGCAACGATCACCTGCAATCTTTGCTGTATTACCAAGGGCTGCGTTTAGACCGACCACTTTGGTTTCATCCCAATTGGAGTGAGAAAGCACAAGCGTTGCTTGAGGCGTATTTCCACGCGCCTCACCATCAAGTGTCGACGTTTGAGGCTGAAATTTGGAGTAAAGAGCACGGTACATTGGTGTTGGAAATTTCACTCAAGCCTTTTCTCAGCAAGTAGGAAATCAAAAGCAATACTTGTTTGAAGCGCGCGATATCACTAGTCGTAAGTTGATGGAAGATAAGCTCTATCAACGCGAATCAACCCTGCGTAACTATTATGAGCAACAGCCCGTCATGATGGTGACACTCGACAGCAATAACCGCATTCAAGAAGTGAATCGATTTGCTCAGCTACTCCTTGGCTACAGACCGATGGACATGCTCGGACACCGCCTAAGGGAGTTTTATTTTGATGACAAGGTACTGTTTCCTCGCCAAGTGCTATTGCAACCCAATCAACAGGTGCATGGGGTCTGGCGACGTGAAGTCGAGTATCGCCATGCAAACGGTCATCGTGTTTGGGTACGCGAGAACATTCGTCCACTGAGTGAATCTGATCAGCTGTTGATTGTGGGCGAAGATATTACAGAAACCAAACAGCTTTCCGAGAAACTGGAATATCAAGCGCGCTATGACTTACTGACAGGGACTTATAACAGAAACCACTTTGAACTAGAGCTCAAGACCGCACTGCGTGAGGTGGACAGCCATCGTCGCGTCCACGCCATGCTGTACCTCGACTTAGATCAGCTAAAAGTCCTCAATGATACGGTTGGGCATGATGCGGGTGACGCGGCGATTCAATTTTGCGCCAGCATGTTAGAGGAAGTGCTGCCATACAATTCCATCTTGGCTCGAATGGGAGGCGATGAGTTTGCGGTACTACTCAAAGATTGCGACGAATACGGCGCCATTAATATCGCCAAACTGATCATCTCGACGTTGAGTGAACATCTCTTTATTTGGGAAGATACACGCTTGTTCATCAGTTGTTCTATTGGTATTCGTATCATCGACCATACGGCAGAGACGCCGCAAATGGTGCACGCTCAAGCAGACTCTGCGTGTCATGCCGCCAAGGAGCAAGGCCGTAACCGCTACAATCTGTTCAGCTTAGATAACGAAGAGCTACAACGTCGCCAGATGGAAATGCAGAGCGTCAATTTGGTGCATGAGGCATTGTCGAATCAGCGTTTAGAGTTGTTTGCTCAACCGATCAAAAGCTTACAACAGCACGATGCTCAGATGTATTTTGAGATTTTAGTGCGCATTCGCAATGGATATGGTGATTATGTTTCTCCTGCATTGTTTATTCCTGCCTCCGAGCGCTACAACATTGCGCATTGGATTGATAAACAGGTCATTACTCAAACACTAGAATGGTTTGAGCAACGCTCGGAGGTGGTTGAAAAACTCGGTCGTTGTTCGATAAACCTTTCAGGTCAATCTATGGGGAATCAAGAGTTTATCGATTTCTTATTGGAGCGATTGGAACGTTCGTCCATGCCGTGTGAAAAAATCTGTCTAGAAATCACCGAGACAGCAGCGATGAGTAATCTTGAGCAAGCCATTGAGCTCTTCACCAAGCTCAAAGCGCTGGGTTGCATGATTGCATTGGATGACTTTGGTTCGGGCTTGTCTTCATTTGGTTACTTAAAGAAACTTCCCGTTGATATCGTGAAAATTGATGGTCTTTTCGTGCGAGATATCAACGTAAATGAAATGGACCGTGTGATGGTTCGCTCGATCAATGATCTGGCAAAACAGCTAGGCAAAGTGACGGTGGCGGAGTTTGTCGAAAACGAACAAGTCATGCAGCATTTGATCGATCTTGGTGTGGATTATGGCCAAGGCTACGGTATTGGGCATCCTCAACCGCTTTCTGAGTTAGTTGAGCGACTGACGGCTGAGTAGTCTTGTCATATCAAGCTCAACCTAGCATTGAGAGGTAACTTAGGTATACACTCAGCGCCAGTTACCGCGATTTTTTATTGGAGCCTCCTTTTGCAACTGCAATTGATCTGTGAAGACCCGTCTCAACAACCTCATCTGGATGAACTGGCTGCGCGCTGGCAGCTTTCTCACACTGACGAGAGCGATTTTGCTTTGGTGCTGACCACCGAGCGTTTAGAGCTGCGTAAAGTGGATGAGCCAAAGTTGGGCGCTATTTTTGTCGATTTAATTGGTGGCGCAGTGGGACATCGCCGAAAATTTGGTGGTGGTAAGGGCCAAGCCATCGCAAAAGCTGCAGGTTTGAACAAAGGGGCAACGCCAACCGTTCTAGACGGCACGGCGGGGCTGGGACGTGACGCATTCGTTTTGGCTTCGCTCGGCTGTAAGGTACAGATGGTGGAGCGACACCCGGTAGTCGCAGCGTTGCTGGATGACGGCTTAGCGCGAGCGAAACAAGACCCTGAAATTGGAACTTGGGTATCAGAGCGTATGTCGCTGATCCATGCCTCCAGTCATGATGCATTGGAACAGCTGGCACAAGATGAAGACTTTGTTCAGCCAGATGTGGTGTATCTCGACCCTATGTATCCGCACCCAGAAAACAAGAAGAAATCGGCGCTCGTAAAAAAAGAGATGCGCGTTTTCCAATCGTTGGTTGGCGCCGATTTGGACGCCGATGGTTTGCTAGATCCTGCCATGGTGTTAGCCACAAAACGCGTGGTGGTGAAGCGCCCAGACTATGCAAACTGGCTGAACGAGCAAAAGCCGACCATGGCGATTGAAACCAAAAAAAATCGCTTTGATGTCTATGTTAAAGCCTCAATGGCATAACTTCCTGACCGCTCAACTTTTCTTGTCACAGTACGGTGTATCGTGCTGTGATCAAGCCTCTCTTTCTGAATCGTTACTGATAGTTTTCTCTTGCTAATTCTCCTCCCTGACTGTATATCTAACTAAGAATTATTATTATTTCACTTGTTGTGATGCGGTCGATAATTGGGAAGCTGGAGTAGTAGAATGGCTAAACGCTTATGTAAAATGAGTCGTAAACAGATCGCGGCGGAGCTTGGCGACATCCATCGTTTAGTTGTCGCACCAAAGTTTGTTTGTCGCTCTTGCGCACGCTCTTCGGCGGCCAAAGATACCCTGTGTAAGCCAGCCGCTATTCCGCCGCAAAAATGCCAAGGCAAGCCATTGAACGAGCAACAATCATGTGGCTTATTGGCTGAAGCGCTGCCAGTACAACCGATTCCTATGACAACAAAACAAAGCAACGAAAAAGCAGCGATTGTGAAGCGTGTTGTTGAGCGCGTGAAAGAGAAAAAGCAAGCCGAAAAATCCCTGGAGCCAGTAAGAACCGACGCACCAGTATGGTTTGATTTAGCGGATAAAAAATCGCTTAAGAAAGCGAAAAAAGCACTGAAAAAGCATTATAAGCAGCAGAAGAAGTTGTTAAAAGTAGCGAAAAAACAACAAAAGTTACTTAAGCGTCAGCGCAAGCTTGAAGCGCGCAATGCGAAGCTAGAGGTGTTGCTATCAACGCCACCTAATGCGTTGATGAGCACAAGCTCGCAAGTCAAAGTGCATTAATCTAATCCAAAAAACGCTCTCCAGTTGGAGAGCGTTTTTTATTGTCGGTATGTGTGTTGGGAGCGGTCGCTTTACTTCTTGGCGTAGCTCATTTCGACGCGCTTTTTCACCCAGGTTTCGTTAATCCATAGCGATAGCATGATGATCGCACCGCCAATGGCGAGTCGCATGACATCAACATCGCGGTTCCAAATCACAATGTTCACAATCAAACCTGCTGGCACTAACGCGTTGTTCATTACTGCAAGTGCTCCTGCGTTTACCATGGTTGCGCCTTTGTTCCACGCGAAGTAACCAAAACCGGAAGCAATTAAACCAAGGTACGTCAGAATGCCCCATTGCGTTGCGGTGGTGGGTAGTTTGTCGAGGTTGCCCATCAGAGCGAAAGCCACGGTTGCTACACAAAGCGCACTTAAGTAGAAGTAACCAAACACGGTGTGTTGTGGCAAATCAACCGGCTCACTTTCCATGATGTATTTGTAGCCTACCTGACCAATGGCAAAACAGAGGTTTGCTCCTTGTACGACCAAAAAGCCCAGCAGGAAGTCTTCATTAATGCCTGCAAACTTAATCCAGGCTGCGCCAAATACAGCAATCGCCGCGGTAACCAAATACCAAGGTGAAAAGCGACCTTTCAAGAAGTCATAGATCAGCGTGACGTAAATGGGTGTGAATACGGTGAACAGCAATACTTCTGGCACGGAAAGGAGCAAAAAAGATTGGTAGTAGAAGCAGTACATCAGACCAAGCTGAAAGCCACCGACCGTCATCAGTTTCGCGATTAAGGATTTGCTAACGCCACGGAATTTTAAAAAGGGAATGAAAACCAGACTCGCCAGTGCCACGCGCATGAACACCGAGAACCAAGAATCAACCTGACCAGCGAGGTAAACGCCGATCAGGCTAAATGAGAATGCCCAAAGTAGGGTAACTGCGGATAGATAAGCCATGGATGAGAATCTTTATCAACAACAAATGTGCCCGCAGTCTAACCAAGTTTTAACGTCGCGCCAATCAGTCTTTTAGCGGTACGACCAGCATATCGACTGGAGAGCAGTTAATCAGTTGTCGAGTCGAAGACAGAATCTTGCTCCAGAAATCTTGGTGATGACCACAAACCACCAAATCGATACTGTAGTCTTGAATGGTATCGCACAGCTCATTACTCAAATCGCCACTACCGACCAACGTATGGGCTATTGGGTATTGCGCATATTCTGCGAAATTCGCCAATTGTGTGCGCGACGCTTCCATTGCTTGATGTTGCGCTTCTGCCATATTGATGTCGATAAGCCCGGTGTAGAGCTCTGCGTAGTTCACGTCGATGTGAATAAAAGAGACTTTCGCATCCAGAGGTTTAGCCAGTGATACGGCTTTTTTAATCAACACTTTACTGTCGTCTGACAGGTCGACTGCCACAAGTATGTGTTTGTAACTCATATTGCTATCTCCTTGTAAGGTCATAGTTTTAGATTAGCACTAACCCCCAAAAAAATTTGCTGAAGTGATCTCATATCAGTGTCGTAGGTACAAAGTCTTGTCTCAGTAATCATGTTATAGTGGCGTTATACCCAAGTGACTTTGAGATGCGGAGTTCAGCGCTCCGTTACTGACTATAGTTCAAGTAAAACCTTGCCTCTGATGTAGAGCAAGTCAATCTCGCGGCGTCGTTTATCTCGAGGTTACTTGGGTATATTGCATGCACATTAATAGGAGTTAACATGCTGTCTCAAACTATGGTCGAACAATTGAATGAGCAAATTAACCTAGAATTTTTCTCATCCAATCTATACTTACAAATGAGTGCTTGGTGTGAAGACAAAGGTTTTGAAGGTGCGGCTGAATTTTTACGCGCTCACGCCGTAGAAGAAATGGAGCACATGCAACGCCTATTCACCTACGTAAGTGAAACTGGCTCAATGCCAATTTTGGGCGCTATTGATGCACCAAAGCATGATTTTGCTAGCTTAGGTGATGTTTTCCGCGAGACCTTCGAACATGAGCAAATGATCACGGAAAAAATCAATAAGTTGGCACATGTTGCATTTACTAGCCAAGACTACTCAACGTTTAACTTCCTACAGTGGTACGTGTCTGAACAGCACGAAGAAGAGAAGTTGTTTAAAGGGATTTTAGATAAGATCGAATTAGTAGGTGAAGATGGTAAAGCATTGTTCTTCATCGACAAAGATCTAGCACAAATGGCGAAAGAAGGTTCATCTTCAATCATGGATGCTCCAGCTGCGTAAACGCGTTTTTTGACGCTATAAGTAGCGGGTAAAGACGAAGCATTGATCGTCTTTTTCTCTTGAGCATTGTTGAAGATGTAGGGAGGAAAAGATGATCAGTGGAGACACAATCTTATTTGCGCTAATGGTGGTAACTGGAGTCAACATGATCCGGTATCTCACCGCTCTTCGTTCTCTAATTTACATCATGCGTGAAGCGCATCCGTTGTTATATCAGCAAGTTGATGGCAATGGCTTTTTTACCACCCATGGAAATGTCACCAAACAGGTGCGTTTGTTCCACTACATCAAAAGTAAAGAATATCACCATCACCACGATGAGATTTTTACTGGTAAGTGCGAAAGGGTGCGTGAGCTATTTGTTTTATCGACCGCTTTGCTCGGTGTTACCCTACTCGCGGCCTTCATTCTTTAAAGAATCAATAATCTAGCGAGTTAATCTCCTAGGATTGTACGGGTATGCATAGCGCTTACCGTTTAAGCGCTTTTCCCCTTCGAGATTTGTCGGTAGAATGTCGCGCCTAGAAAGCAAGGATGTGCAATGTGCACATCCTTTTTTATTTCGATTCGATCCCAATCAGTCTAAGAGCTACCGATGAGTAAGAAATTTGATGTTGTTGTAATTGGCGCAGGTGCAGCGGGTTTGATGTGTGCTGCAGAAGCCGGCAAGCGAGGCCGCCGTGTTTTGGTGCTCGATCATGCTAAAAAGCCAGGACGTAAAATCCTTATCTCAGGCGGTGGCCGTTGTAACTTCACTAATTACGACGTCTCAGCCAGCAACTACCTATGCCAAAACCCGCATTTCGTTAAGTCGGCGCTTTCTCAATACACCAACTGGGATTTTATCTCGATGGTGTGTAAGCATGGTATTGAATTTGAAGAGCGCGATCACGGTCAGCTGTTTTGTGTCGATGCGTTTACGGCGAAAGACATCGTGAAGATGCTGCTGGCTGAATGTGATATGCCGAATATCGAGCAGCGTTACCAATGCGATGTTCACTCAATTGAGAAAATCGATGAAGGCTTTCGTTTGCATGCTGGCACTGAGATTGTTGAGTGTGAGTCTTTAGTTATCGCAACAGGTGGCTTGTCGATGCCAAAACTGGGGGCGACACCATTTGGCTATAAAGTCGCGGAACAATTTGGTCTTCGAGTTATCCCAACTACGGCAGGGCTGGTGCCATTTACGTTGCATAAAGAAGACAAAGAAGATTTTGCTGAGTTATCTGGTATCGCGGTACCTGCGGAAATTACAGCTGAAGATGGCACCATGTTCAAAGAAGCCCTGTTGTTCACACATCGTGGTTTATCTGGCCCAGCCGTTTTACAGATTTCATCATTCTGGCGAGCGGGGCAAAAGGTGTCGATTAATCTGGTGCCAAACGATGATGTTGCCGAGTTATTAGAACGCAGCCGTGAAAAGCATCCGAATCAGTCGCTCAAAAATACGCTCGCTAAAGTGCTACCAAAGCGCTTGGTTGAAGTCTTGATTGAACGTAAAGAGCTGGTCGATAAACCGTTAAAGCAGTTCAATCAAAAGGAGCTTGCGGCGATTGTGGCGCGTTTAGAACATTGGGATATCGCCCCGAATGGCACTGAAGGCTACCGAACCGCGGAAGTGACACTCGGCGGTGTGGATACCGATCACTTATCTTCGAAAACCATGGAATGCAAAGACATCAAAGGGCTGTACTTCATTGGCGAAGTGATGGATGTGACTGGCTGGTTAGGGGGCTATAATTTTCAGTGGTGCTGGTCGAGCGGCTTTGTCGCGGGTCAGTGGGTGTAATCAAGCGCTATACATCCGCATAAAAGATAAGATAAAAAGAGCACTGAATCGTATTCCGTGCTCTTTTTATATTCTTATTGTATTCCCACAGCGAGTTACTCGTCTTGATACTTTTCGAGTTTGTTGTAGAGCGTTTTAACGCTAATGCCTAACTCCTGCGCTGATTCCGTTTTATTGCCTTGATTCTCTTCAAGGGTATTGAGAATAGCGGCTTTTTCTAGCTCTTCTAGCGAAACGCCCGCCGGAACAAGGTCTTCGATGCTGGTGCCTGTTTCCAATGGTGGTGTGTCGAAGATCAGGTGTTCATCTCGGATGGTGTCATCAGCCAAAATAAATGCACGCTCGATCGTGTGTTTGAGCTCACGGACATTACCTGGCCAGTCGTGTGCAGCGATTTTTTGGATCGCAGAGTCAAGAATCGTTTTGGTTTTTGCCTCATTGGCGTTGCGGTGCGCAATAAAGTGCTTGGCCAGACCGACGATATCACCGCCTCGCTCTCGCAGTGGCGGTATCGTTAATGGGAAATGCGATAACCGGAAAAACAGATCTTCACGCAGGAACTGCTCCTCAATGGCGATTTTAGGATCACGGTTTGTAGCAGCAATGATGCGAGTGTTGGCGATATGCACCGTATTACTACCTACTGGGCGATACTCTCCGGTTTCCAACACACGCAATAGCTTCACTTGATGCTCGATAGGCATCTCGGTGATTTCATCTAAAAACAGCGTGCCGCCTTCTGCCTGTTTAAATACACCTTGGTGAGTTTTATTCGCTCCGGTAAAGGCGCCTTTTTCATGGCCAAACAGTTCACTATCGACCAACTCTGGGCTAATCGCACCACAGTTAATCGCGATAAAGGGTTGTTGCTTGCGATCACTAGCTAAATGAATGGTCTGTGCGACTAACTCTTTACCCGAGCCGCTTTCACCGACAATGAGGACGTTGGCTTCTGTTTTTGCGACGCGTCGGATCATGCGATAGAGCTGATGCATTGGCGATGAGGACCCCACCAAAAGGCCAAATTGGTCGAGATCGCTAGTGGACACTTTACGTCCTTGATCTTGTTTTTGCTGATAGTACTGGCTGACTTCGCTTAGGGTGTCCGTCAAAATGGCAATATCGACGGGTTTTCTGTAGTGAAAAATTGCACCTAAGTTCATTAGCTTATCCAAATTTTCGTTTGGAGCACCAGAGCTAATGATGATCAAGTCCATATCGTAGATGTCTTCGATATTAGAAAGGCGCTGGTAATCTGCGCTAGTAAAGTGGGCGACTTCAACAATCGCAACTTCCGGTTTGAGTTGTAGGAAATCTTCAATCCAACTATCTGCGGCATCGGTATTATGCAGACGAAATTTGTTCAGTTCCTGGCAAGAGGCAATAGCATCTTTAAGTGTCGGGTCTTGTATTCGTAGAAACAGGCTTGGCAACGACATAGAAATGTCCTCTTTACTATGACAGAAACAATGTACGTGGATTATTCTAAGTGCACAAGACAAAATATTGTCAGCAGAGATTTAAGGGTCTGTAGGCTATTTTAATTTTGTTGATCCTCTCTTGGTACTGTCTCTTATACACATCTC
>NZ_SHOE01000026.1:0-54222 GCF_012275705.1 Vibrio chemaguriensis | reverse complement strand
GTCGGCCCAATGAATACTGAACATTACATAAAGTAATGTTTGAATTGACTGTGCTGAATCCTAAGATTCAATGGTCACTTCGTTTCATTGAAACCTAATTTGAAGCCGAAGCTTCTAATTGGATTATCATCAACGAGTGCCCACACAGATTGATAGGTTTATATTTTTAAAGAGCTTTTCTAACTTATCAAGCAACTTAGTTGCTCGTCGTTAGGGGTGCGTATCTTACTCCGCACCGTGAGAGAGTCAAGCATTTTTTCAAATTTCTTTTTCTCTCACTTCCGACTCGCTGTGTGACTTTCGTCTCACTCCGTGTCGGTGGATGCGCAGTATAGGGAGTTGAGAAATTAGTACAAGCGTTTTTTGCAAAAAAACTTTCAATAGGTCATTAGTTAGCCAAAAGCGTGATATTTGCATATTTCTTCGTCACATTTGAGACATATCACAGCAATTGGTTGGAAAAACACCAACCATATACGTAAGATTCATGTGTCTATTCTGTTAATGGACAATCGATCTCTTTATCACTATGTGTAGTAATTAAAATGACGTCTAAAAAAAATCTGATTTTATGTGCTGGGCTGGCCGTCGTTGGGGGAATCGTCTTCTCTCAAGTCACCATCCCACCAGCCTTGAGTTTTCTCATTGGTGTTATCGCTACTGCTTTTTTATTTTCATTTTCTAGCCAGACACCTTCTATTCAATCAACGGACTCGGATCCATCGACTAAAACTCTGTATGTCGGCAACCTTCCTTATAAGGCCAATGAGAGTCACGTTCGCGATTTGTTTGCTGAATATGGACAGGTCTATGCAGTACGCTTAATGAAAGATAAGCGCACTGGAAAAAGAAGAGGGTTTGGTTTTGTCGTGATGGCTGCGGCAGATGCCAAGCCAGCTATCGCTAAACTTAATGAAAAGGAATATATGGAGAGAACGCTAAAAGTGAGAATTGCGAACGATCCTAAACACCCGGATGGTGGTAAACCAGAACAGGATTAAAACCTAGCTCCTTTAAACAAATGTTCAGTGCATCTTCCTGCCAAGGAGTTGCACTGGCATAAATCGACTTACTTCCCTCTTCCGTATCCTCAATTTCATCACTTAATAGTAATGCTTTTACTCGACGTGCAATGGCTGCACCCGAATCAATTAAAGTAACGTCCTCACCCAAAGCTTGATGAATTTCCTCTTTGATTAAAGGGAAGTGAGTACAACCGAGCACCGCAACGTCTACTTTATCGCGAAGCGGAAGCAGGATTTTTGTCAGTTCGTCTAGAGAAACGCTGTTGCCTCGCAACTTCTCTTCGGCCATATCCACCAAGCGAGTGGATCCCAACAGCTCAACTGGTTTGCCTTGCGCAAAGTCTCGTATTAACTCATGAGTATATTGGCGTGTTACTGTCGCCGGCGTGGCGATCAGCCCCACCCCTTTTGATGCTAAAAGCGATGCGGGTTTAATCGCAGGGACAACACCAACAACGGGAATCGATAGATTTTCACGTAAGGAAGGAAGCACTATGGTGCTTGCCGTATTACAAGCAATGACAACAATGTCGACTTGGTGTTCTTCGACTAATGAAGAGACCAGTTGGTTAACTCGTGAAATGAGTACCGCCTGATCGAGTTCACCATAAGGGTAAGCCTGATTATCGAATAAGTATAAGTAGTCAAGCTGCGGCAATAGGCGATGTATCTCTTGGAATACAGAAAGACCACCAACACCGGAGTCAAAAACTAGGACTTTTTTCTTACTTGCTACTCGCACGAGCCTTACCTAAAGAACAGAAACGTTGCGATCATACTGCGTAGATTTGTTTTGGCAATGCTTTAGCATGGTATCTTTGATGGCTGAATCTATCTCCAGATTCTACATCTCGCTTCGTTAGCTCGATATGCCCTTGAAAAGACGGCGAAGACGTGACCAGTGTGTGAAATTCACCATTTTCCCCACAGGGATCAATTTGACTTGGTAATGACTCTATTAGGACTTTGTCATACCAGCGACCACACCACTCTGGAGGGAGAACACTTCCGTCGATGGTGATCAACATCGTTTGAATACCACGCTCTATGATTTCCATCGCTAGTTTGTCGCTGCTCTCCCCTAATAGCGGAAAGACGCACTCCCAGCCAGCAGGTTCAATATAGCTGCGTCGGTACTCGGCAATGCCATTGCAAAACATATCGCCAAATGCGACAGCTTCTATGTTCAGACCACTACTTTGTAATGCATTAACGATGGTCGATTGATAAATGTCGTTACTTGGAAAGACTTCAGGTAGCTCGATAGTAATGAGCGGAAGCGCAAGTAAGTCTGCTTGCATTTGTACGACTTCAAGCGGAGTTGCTTGGAAAGGGACTTCTTTTCCTACGTAAGTCGTGTACAAACCGATAACTTGATAATTTGGATTCTCGTTAAGGCGCTCAAGCGTTAATGTCGAATCTTTACCACTGGACCAACTGATCACCACTCGCTTGGGTTTCTTCATTCGATTTTCCACCACAAAATATTAAAAACCGCCCGAAGGCGGTTTGTGCTCATTCACGATTAGAATTCGTAGCCAACGTTGAGATAGTACGCTCGCTCTGCAGCAGGGTAACCTTTTGCCATCTCATACTCTTCATCAAATAGATTATCGATACGAGCGCTAATAGAGGTCGACTCATTCGGATAGTAAGTCACCGCCGTATCAACCAACGAGTAAGAAGAAAGCGTAATATCTTGTGAAGGCCAAGTGCTGTAATCCACATCTGGACGCTTACCGACGTACTGATAGCTAACCGACCAGTCCACTTTATCGAAGCTCACTAAAGCGTTCCACTTATACATTTCTTTAGCGCGGCGCTGCAACTGATGCCCTTTATCGTCTTCAGCATCTTTGTAATCCGCACTCAACTGGTGCTGCACAATCCCTGTATCAAACTCAGCAACAAGCTCCACACCTTGGATATGTGTTTCACCATCGACATTCAAATATTTGTATGTCGTTGGATGGTAATCGATAAGATTCGTGATTTTATAGTCATAACCCGTGACGGACCAAAAAACGCCTTGGACATCACCGCTGAATGCTAGCTCCCAAGCATCTGACTCTTCCGGCTTAAGATCTTTCTCACCGTACGTTGGGTCATACTGTTGATATAGGTTTGGAGCCTTAAACGCAGTACCAAAAGAAGCTTTAACCCCAAACTCTGGCACAAACTGGTAACCAGCCGCTAAGCTGTAAGTGAACTCACTACCGTATTCTTCGTTATCATCCAAGCGAGCACTGCCCTCAAGCATTGCTTTATCAATACTAGTGGTTGCCATACCAAACAGAGCGCCATTGGTACGATCAAACGTTTTATTCGCACTCTTGTCTTTATAAGATTCGTTGCGCCAATCAATACCACCAGCAAACGTCGTATTGTTGTTTAGCAAGTAACTGTTGGTCCACTGGACATTTTGCTGCTCAAGTTCATCTTCAGTACCTGAGTGTTTGCCTTTTGCTTGCTCATAGTTCCAAGACTTCTGTTTCTGTGCCGTTACTTGTAGTTCTGACATCACATTATCAGACTGATACTTACCGCCCAGAGTGGCAGAAAGGTCGTCTTTTTCTGCTTCGTAATAACCGCGACTGCCGTAGCTGCTGTCATATTGATAAACATTTTCGTAAGCACGTAGGTTACCAAATACAGACCACTGGTCATTGAAGTTATGCACGTAACCTAGCAGACCATTCTTTGTATCAAAGCCATGGCGATCGCCGTCATTAACTCCCGGTACAGGACGAACGTTATAACCATCATCACTTTCACTACCAAGCGCGATATTCAGCTGGCCGCTCTCTGTGACTTTAATGCCAGATGCCACACTCAATTCTTGGTAATCTAAGCTACCTAAACCTGCGCTTAACTTCGTTCTTTCTTCGTCAGCACGCGCAATGGTGATGATATTGATCACGCCACCAATCGCTTCTGAGCCATAAAGTGACGCACGCGCACCACGCACGTACTCAATCCGTTGAACGTAAGTAAGTGGGATTTGGTTAAAGTCCACAGCGCCCTTCGCTGCTCGTGCAAAACGTACGCCATCAACCAGTACTAAAACTTGGTCGGAACTGGTTCCACGAACAAATAAAGACGCTAACTGACCACGACCACCATTTTGTGAAACTTGAATCCCAGTAAGACGACGCAATACATCTGGTAGGGTTTTCGCCTGAATGCGATCGATGTCTTGTCGAGTAACTACTTCGACATCTGCCAACGTACGGCTTTCGGCTTGCTCAAAACGGTTTGCAGTAACAACGATGGTTTCGTCAGTGGAGGTTTCTTGGGCCTGTAGATAAGAGACAGGTGAAAGCAGCGATGCCAAAGTGATCGCCAGTGCGGATTTTCTCATTGTATTGTCCTAAATCGCGTAATTCCTTCCGAGCCCTGTCTTCATGACAGTCCAGTGCTGTGGCTCAGTTGTTGGCAGGTATTCGGACTCAAAAGCACGGGTGTACCGCCTACTTGCTCGACTTCCCACATAAACTAATGCAGTGTCTGATGAGCGTTCGTTCTCTTTTACCGCTGCGCGTCAGTTCTGGATTCACACCAGATTCCCATTTCAGCCATCTAGATTGCTAGATAACACCAACTTGAGGCAAATATTATTCAGCTATTGATTATTTGTCCAGCCAATATTGCCCTTAGAAGTTGTAACGTTTTGATTGATTTTGCTTTCTACTCTGCCTGTACGCACTATCTTTAAATCAATTCCAGTACAAAACTGGACATCCTATTGAGATTGAATAAAATCTGCGCTCTTAAATTGAATGCACCATAAAAGGTAAGATCATGGCTACTCTTGATGTAAACCCACAACGCTACCAAGAACAACTGGCTGAAAAAGTCGAACGTCTCACGGATATGTTCGCGCCATACAACATGCCAGAACTGGAAGTGTTTGAATCACCAGAGCAGCATTACCGCATGCGTGCTGAGTTCCGTGTTTGGCATGAAGGCGAAGATCTTTACTACATCATGTTCAACCAAGAAACTCGTGAGAAATACCGTGTTGACCAATTTCCTGCAGCAAGCCGTCTGATCAACGACCTGATGCCGCTATTGGTTGAAGCGATAAAAGACAACGACTCGCTACGTCGTAAACTGTTCCAGGTGGATTTCCTATCGACGCTAAGTGGTGAGATTCTGGTTTCACTCCTTTACCATCGCCAACTTGATGAAGAGTGGATTGAAAACGCAAAAGCCCTTAAACAGCGCTTAAATGATGAAGGCTTCAATCTAAACATCATTGGTCGTGCTCGTAAGATGAAGATTGTCCTAGACCGCGACTACGTGATCGAGAAACTCGATGTAAATGGTCAGAGCTACATCTACCAACAAGTAGAGAACAGCTTCACTCAGCCGAACGGCAAAGTCGCAGAGAAGATGCTGGAATGGGCGGTCGACTGCACCCAAGAAAGCACTGGCGACCTACTAGAACTTTACTGTGGTAACGGTAACTTCTCGCTGGCCTTGGCACAGAATTTCGACCGCGTCCTGGCAACTGAGCTAGCCAAACCATCGGTTGTATCTGCACAGTACAACATCGCCGCCAATAAGATTGATAACGTACAAATCTTACGTCTATCAGCAGAGGAATTTACTCAAGCGATCGAAGGTAAACGTGAATTCCGTCGTCTACAAGATGCAGGTGTGGATCTGAAGAGCTACAACTGCAACACGATTTTTGTCGATCCACCACGTGCTGGGATGGATGTCGATACTTGTAAAATGGTGCAAGGTTACGAGCGCATCATGTACATCTCTTGTAACCCTGAGACTCTAAAAGAGAACTTGGACATTCTATGCGAAACACACAACGTGACGCGTTTTGCTCTGTTTGACCAATTCCCTTATACCCACCATATGGAAGCGGGCGTGCTATTGGAACGCAAAGCGTAACCCACGGCGTCAAATACAAAAAAGCGAGCTCAATGGCTCGCTTTTTTTGTATTTGATTCGTTTTGCTTATTCCGCAGAAGTCTTCTTGCTGACAAACCCTAGCTTCTTACCAATCCATGCGAGTAAGATCATTGAAACCATGATCGCAAAGAAGTTTGAGCCTGCTTCTGGGTATTGCGCTTTAATAAACGCAGAGTGACCAAACGCACCTACGAAGAAACACGCCAAGCCAACTAATGGGATATCTTCTGATACCGGATTATTTAGGTACTCTTGGTAAAGAGCTTGTACAGCCAGTACGAGTGCAATCAATGGGAAGATTGAAAAAGACACTTCACTCATGGTCAACCATGACAACAAAGCATCACCACACATACCTGCAACCAGTGCCAAAATCAGCGTTTTCTTTTCAGATTTATTTCCATTCGACATTATTCTATCCCGCCTTTTAATCGGTTACGTTCACGTTCTTTGCGATACCAATAGGCCCCTTTGGCTATCATTCGCAATTGCATGATCAATCGCTCGGCGAGTTCATCGCGCTCACGTCGATCTAAATCTAAAGCTTCAGCCCCCGAACTGAAAACCAAAGTCACAGACGCTTCTGCTTGAGTATACGCCTCTTCTCTGGTCACGCCGGTGCTCATTAAATACTCGGTTAATTCTGCCGCAAAATGCTGGATTTCTCGAGCAACAGCGGTACGAAATTCAGCAGAAGTGCCGGAGCGCTCACGCAACAATAAACGAAAAACGTTCGGACTACTTTCAATGAATTCCATAAAGGTTTCGACCGAGGTACGAATTACGCTACCTTCTTTCACAATACGTTGACGCGCCTGACGCATCAGTTGACGTAGTAGCAAACCGCCTTCATCAACCATGGTTAAGCCTAGCTCATCCATATCTTTGAAGTGACGGTAAAAAGAAGTCGGTGCAATCCCTGCCTCTCGGGCGACTTCTCGCAAGCTAAGGCTGGAAAAGCTGCGATCCGCACTTAATTGACTAAATGCCGCATCGATCAATGATCGACGTGTCTTCTCTTTTTGCTGTGCGCGGATTCCCATCGATTTCATTCTTAACTTGCTCTTTTTCTGTAGGGTACAAGAGCCTCAATATAACGCAATTTGCTCCTACGGAGAAAGATATGTTGCTTCGCTCGCTCTGAGCGCCGAGAACGTTACTATTGGCATGCATCTAATTGCAATGTTCTCGATGCAATTTATAGACATACAACATACCAAATCATCCTTTTGGTCGATTCTGCGTGATCACTTCCACTCTCTAACAGGCATGACGTGTATCAATAGAGTAAATGAGTTAAAATCGCGCTAAAGCAATGTTAAGCAAATATAACAAGGAAGGCATCATGGCGCATGTTAATCACTATGACGTGATCGTAATCGGTAGTGGCCCTGGCGGAGAAGGGGCTGCAATGGGATTAACCAAAGCGGGACTGAATGTTGCCATTGTCGAGAAAGAAAGCAGTGTCGGCGGCGGTTGTACTCACTGGGGTACTATTCCATCAAAAGCACTGCGTCATGCCGTTAGCCGCATCATTGAATTTAATAGCAACCCGCTATTTTGTCGAAACAACACCAGCGTTCATGCAACATTTTCTGACATTTTAGGTCATGCTAAATCGGTCATTGATAAACAAACTCGACTTCGTCAGGGCTTTTATGACCGTAACTCATGCACACTTTTGTTCGGAACCGCGCGATTTATCGATAACTACTCAATTGCAGTAATGCAAAGCGACGGCACAGAAGAAATCTATTCAGCGGATAAGTTTGTCATCGCGACGGGTTCTCGTCCGTATCAGCCTAACGACGTTGATTTCTTGCATGAGCGCATCTACGACAGTGATTCCATTTTGAGCCTGAAGCACGATCCTCGCCATATCATCATTTACGGTGCGGGCGTTATCGGTTGTGAATACGCTTCTATCTTCCGCGGACTTGGAGTGAAGACAGACCTTATCAATACCCGCGACCGCTTGTTGGAGTTTTTGGATAACGAAGTGTCAGATGCGCTGTCTTACCACTTCTGGAACAGCGGTGTGGTAATTCGTAATGATGAGACCTATGAAAAAATCGAAGGCACAGAAGATGGCGTGATTATTCACCTACAATCTGGCAAGAAGATGAAGGCGGACTGCTTGTTGTATGCGAATGGTCGAACAGGTAACACCGATAAGTTGAATTTGGGTGCAGTTGGTCTGGAAGCGGACTCTCGCGGACAACTAAAAGTAAACCGTAACTACCAAACCGATATTGAACACATTTATGCTGTAGGCGATGTCATCGGTTACCCTAGCCTTGCAAGCGCCGCTTATGACCAAGGGCGATTTGTCGCACAAGCCATTACGAAAGGTCAGGCAGAAAACTATCTGATTGATGATATTCCAACGGGTATCTACACCATCCCTGAGATTAGCTCTGTGGGTAAAACCGAGCAAGAGCTAACAGCTGCGAAAGTACCGTATGAAGTAGGACGCTCTTCGTTCAAGCATCTAGCTCGTGCACAGATCGCAGGGAAAGACATCGGCAGCTTGAAGATATTGTTCCATCGTGAAACCAAAGAAATTTTAGGGATTCACTGTTTTGGCGAACGTGCCGCGGAAATTATCCACATCGGTCAAGCCATTATGGAGCAAAAAGGCTCAGCGAATACCATCGAGTATTTCGTCAATACCACCTTCAACTATCCGACGATGGCCGAAGCGTATCGTGTCGCTGCATTGAATGGTTTGAACCGCTTGTTCTAATCTATGATTCTTGATAGCAGACAGAAAAACAGCAGGCTTGGACCTGCTGTTTTTATATCAACATTGTGCGAGGAAGGTATCCTTGTGCCATTGGTAGAGAAAGATAACCCCTAAACCAATACCCCGCATCAACATAAAGCTCGTCATTGCAAACCACAGCGCGTGATTTTCCCACTCGGCGAACAAGTAAAAGACAACGAAGAAACTGCTGGTCGCGACAAACATACTATTGCGCATGTCTTTGCCTTTGGTTGCACCGACAAAAATGCCATCCAATAGAAAGCACCACATCGACGCAAGTGGCATCACCACCAGCCAAGGTAGATACACCGCTGCTTGCTGTTGTACCGTCTCAATTGAAGTGATCATGGCGATCAACTGCGATCCCGCCAAACCAAAGAGCGCGGTCAGTCCTAAGCAAATAACCAAACTCCAAAAGAAAGTGCCGACAAGCGATGCACTCAATTGTTGCCTATCTTTGGCACCAATCGCCTTCCCGACCATGGCCTCCATTGCATAAGCAAAGCCATCCATGCCATACGAGATAATCATCAGGAAGCTCATCAGAACCGCATTTGCAGCGACAACCTCATCACCAAAGCTCGCGCCTTGGAACGTCATAAAGCTAAAAGCCGCTTGCAGACACAAAGAGCGTAAGAAAATATCGCGATTCAATTTCACGAATCGCCCTAAACCGTGTTGAGTGCTGGCTAGCAACTTTTGAGGTGATGGTAATTGCCTCTCTCGCCAGGTTTTCCAGACACACATGAGACCAAAACCCATGCCTGAGTAGTCAGCAATCACCGATGCAAGCGCAGCGCCTTCTACTTTCCACCCCAAACCAATCACAAACAACAAATCGAGGGCAATATTAGTCACGTTGGTGATGATCACCATCCACATTGGTGCTTTGGAATTTTGCGTTCCGAGCAGCCACCCCAACAACACAAAGTTCATTAGCGCAGCGGGGGCACTCCACACACGGATAGAGAAATATTGCATACCGTAGTGTTTTACCTCCGCGCTGGCGTCACTCCAACCAAAGATCAAATCAGCTATCGGGGTATGGGCAATAAGGAAGACTAACGCAAACAGCAGCGCCATAAGTGAGCCTTGCATAAACACCAAGGCAAGTTGCTTTCGGTCTTCACCGCCATAGGACTGCGCCGCCAACCCAGTAGTCGACATACGCAAAAAACCAAGCAGCCAAAACGTCACGCTGATCATGGTGCTGCCCAACGCAACACCACCCAAATACCAAGCGTGGTCTAGATGACCAATCACCGCAGCATCGACCAAACCGAGCAATGGAACAGTAATATTCGACAGCACCATAGGTATCGCTAAAGCTAAGACTTGGCGATGAACTTTTGGGTTATATAAAGGAGAGAAGATTGAATTTGTCACAGGCACCTCATCAGTAAGATCGACGAGTGTACCTGAGCGCTTAACGACTAGCCAATTACCACTTGATATGAACGAGGACTGGCGTGAGGCGATGCTTCAACATTGGAATCTTATTAAGCCAACGCTGCCAAGCTTTCCAACGAGAACAGAATCTATCGAATGGCGAGAAAGCTTTCACCCACTGTGCCCATGGTAACCATTGCAATATCTGTTCTGCAGGCGCTTCAAAGCCATGTGCATAGCGATCAGAGCCAAGCTTTTGTCCCCACTTGGTTTCCGTTAAATCTCCTGCCAGCACCATACACAGTTCAGCAGAGACAAAATGTCGACCCAAGGTTTGAATAAATTTCGCGACTTGACGCTCTGTGCAATCGAGCAGTGCCATTTCACATAAAATGAGTACCGGTGCTTGCTCTGGAATGGCTAACGTCTCTAGCCACGACATTTCATCCACACTGCCACAGCGATGTTCATAACGTTCATTTTTGTGGAACAAGCGCTGACGCCATACCAAATTTTCCGTCACATCCAGCTCTATCCAATGGCAGCGTCCATTATCCAAACGATAAAAGCGGGTATCCAGCCCAGCTCCGACATTGATAATCCAAGCATCGGGATACTGCTGTAAGAAGTGACTAACCTGCTGGTCACAAAGCTGGGTCAGCGTCACGTGCAGCAATTGCTTTTGCGCAATATCACCACTCAAACAATCCGGCGCCATCTTACAGCTCAAACACGCTTTAGCAGCAATCGGATCGTACACCAAGCCATTGTCGACCATGCTTTCACGGCTACGCAATAACAGTGGCTTTAATAAATGGTTAGGAACTTGATGTTTAGACTGAGACATGGGCATTTCCTGCGCCAGAGAGAAAACATAGACATTGAAATAGATGATAATGAATATCAATTACATTATCAAGCTTATAAATTGCTCAAAACAAACAAGGTCAAGATGATAAGCAAGCTTTTGGAGGAAGTAGAAAAAGAGAAAAGAAGAGAAAAGACAAAACAGCCCAGATGAACTGGGCTGCTTAAATACACTTACATCCAATCGGTATTACGAATAATACCAACGGCTAAGCCTTCAATCGTAAGATGCTGAGACGTCAAGTCCACTTGGATTGGGGCAAACTCTTCATTCTCAGCATGCAGTAATATGGTTGAGCCTTTGCGCTCTAAACGCTTTACTGTCACATCATCATCAACGCGCGCAACGACAACTTGACCGTCTCTCACGTCTTGGGTTTTATGCACAGCGAGCAAATCGCCATCCATAATCCCGATGTCTTTCATACTTTCGCCATTTACACGAAGTAAGAAATCCGCTTGCGGCTTGAACATCGCAGGGTCGACTTGGTAGTGCGCTTCTACGTGTTCCTGAGCCAATATGGGCTCACCCGCAGCAACTTGACCAATCAAAGGCAAGCCCTGTTCGTCATTAGCGGCAGAGTCATCAAGTAGGATACGAATCCCACGCGATGCACCTGGAATAATTTCAATTGCTTGCTTACGAGCAAGCGCTTTTAGGTGTTCCTCTGCGGCATTCGCAGAGCGGAAGCCAAGCTCACGCGCAATCTCTGCACGAGTTGGTGGCATTCCGGTGTCATCGATTTTACTTTTGATCAAATCGAAGACTTGTTGTTGGCGTGGCGTTAACGGCTTCATGTCTCACCTGTCTTTTTATACAGTTAACTGTGAGTATATCCAGTAAATGCTCAAATGAAAACCCAATTGGTTGTTTTTTAATTTATTTGTGGAGTGCACTTCGTTTGCTGACTAAGTTCATTATTCATGCGTTTAAAACACCGCCTTTTCAGTTAATCAAAGTAAAGCAACAACTTAGGAGTTCGACCAATTTACAGCCAATAAAATTAAAAGGTTTGACCAGTTTCTGGTATCCTTGCTGCGCTTAAATTTTATCGCCTAGGCTTATTTCTTTTGCCGTACTCATTTCTTTTTCTATAGAAGACATGCAAAGCGGACACTGAAATAAGGTTAGGCCTGTTTGAATACCTATTGAGGCTGTGAACTTTATGTCTTCTGGACAATCATTTTCACGTTCATTACTAAAACTACCTTTATCGGTACTGGTAAAGGGCACCACAATCCCGTCGAACCCGATTGAAGATCTGAATATCGACCTCGCGAAGCCGATTGTATATGCCCTACCGTTCCGCTCGAACGTGGATTTGCTGACACTGCAAAAACAAGCCATGAGCCTTGGTCTACCCGACCCGCTCAGTCCGCTGGAAATCAATGGCAAAACGCTGAACCGTTTCGTCTTTATCGCTGCGCGTCCAACTGTGATGAACAACGATAATGATGTCCCAACCGACTCTGTCTCTCTGTTCACAGACTTGCTGGAACTGCATAAACTGGACAGTGAATTGGACGTTCAAATGATCCCTGCAACCGTGCTTTGGGGTCGTAAACCAGGTAAAGAAGAAAACCAAAAGCCTTACCTTCAGCCAATGAATGGCCCGCAAAAGGCGAAAGCGGTAATGGCAGCAGGACGCGACTGCTTGGTTCGCTTTAGTCCCGTGGTATCTCTGCGTTATATGGCAGACTCTCACGGTACCGACAGCGCAATTGCGCACAAATTGGCTCGCGTGGCGCGTATCCACTTCTCTCGCCAAAAACTTGCGGCTTCAGGCCCAAACCTGCCACAACGCCAAGTGTTGTTTGCTCGTTTATTAAAATCTCCAGCTATTGAACTGGCGATCGCTGACGAAGCCAAGAGCAAAAATATCTCGATTGATAAGGCACGTAAAGAAGCCCACGACATCATGGATGAAATCGCCGCCGACTTCTCCTACGGTCTAGTGAAAAACGGCGACCGCATCCTGAGTTGGCTATGGACAAAGCTGTACCAAGGGTTGCACATCAATAACGCCTCGACTGTACGTCGTTTAGCGCAAGACGGCCACGAAATTGTGTACGTTCCGTGTCACCGTAGTCACATGGACTACCTACTGTTGTCTTACGTTCTATACCATGAAGGCATGGTGCCTCCGCACATTGCGGCAGGCATTAACCTGAACTTCTTCCCGGCCGGTCCTCTTTTCCGTCGCGGTGGGGCGTTCTTTATTCGTCGTAGCTTTAAAGGTAACAAACTGTACTCAACCATTTTCCGCGAGTATCTAGCTGAGCTGTTTGCCAAAGGCTATTCAGTCGAGTACTTCAGTGAGGGTGGTCGTTCACGTACTGGTCGCTTACTGCAAGCGAAAACGGGCATGCTGGCTATGACCATCCAAGCAATGCTACGTGGTCTAAACCGCCCAGTAACACTAGTGCCGGTCTACATCGGTTACGAGCACGTCATGGAAGTAGGCACTTACGCGAAAGAGCTGCGTGGCAAACGCAAAGAGAAAGAAAACGCAGGGCTTGTACTGCGTACTCTGCGTAAACTGCGTAACTTTGGTTTGGGCTATGTGAACTTCGGTGAGCCAATTCAGCTCAACCAATACTTGAACGAGCATGCTCCTGAGTGGACGAAAGACATCGACAGCATGGGTGGTAACAAACCACAATGGATGAATCCTGTGGTCAATGACCTTGCTAATAAGATGATGACGCACATCAACGATGCGGCGGCAGCAAACGCGTTGACCTTGTGTGCAACCGCACTGCTTGCTTCTCGTCAACGTGCACTTTCTCGTGACTCGCTGATCAACCAGATTGAGTGTTACTTAAAGCTACTCAAAAACAACCCGTACTCAAGCACCTCCACTATCCCTACCGAAAGTGCTGAGGAGTTGGTCGATCATGCGATTTCACTTGATAAGTTCGTGATTGAAACCGATAGCATGGGTGACATCATTTCGCTGGATCGTAGCCAATCGATCCTGATGACCTACTACCGCAACAACATCATCCACTTGTTTGCTCTGCCATCATTAATTGCTCAGATGATCATTCGTCAGCGCAACCTTTCGGTAGAAAAAATTCAAGCGAATGTCGCGCAAATCTACCCATTCTTGAAGAAAGAGTTGTTCTTAAGCTATCAAGAAGACGAGTTGGATGAATTGGTCGTTAAAACACTGCATGAGTTTGCCGATCAGAAAATGATTAGCCTCGATGGTGATAAGCTGGAGATCAATCAGTCGAACAACCAGCCTTTGGTTCTGCTAGGTCGTACAATCACGGAAACACTGCAGCGCTACTCTATCGCGATGAACTTGCTTGTTGCTTACCCAGAGCTCGGTAAATCGGACCTAGAACAGAAGAGCCAAGATATTGCTCAACGTTTAGGACGCTTACACGGTATTAATGCGCCAGAATTCTTCGATAAAGGTGTGTTTACCGCGATGTTCAATACGCTCAAACAGCAAAAATACCTCGATAACGATGGTAACTGTGACACGAAGAAAACGCAGCAATTTGCACGATTACTATTCACTCTGCTTTATCCAGAAGTGAAACTGACGATCGAAGAGAGTATTCATCAACTTCAGTCGTAACCGTTTTACCTTCTTCCAAAATAAGAAAAAAGGCATCCAATCGGATGCCTTTTTGCTATTTCTTCGCTTACCAAAATGCGACCAATAACCCTATCGCTATCACCATGCCAACATAGTTGTTGTTGAGGAAAGCCTTAAAGCACAACTCCCGCTCACGGTGACGAATTAAGTGCTGCTGATAAACAAACAACGACGCTGCAATCAAAAGGGTCCAGTAGTAACTTTGTCCCAATTGGTAGAACTGCCCTAACCAAACCAACATCGCGAGCGTAATCAGTTGCAACACACCAATAATAAGCTTGTCATGACGACCAAACAAAATTGCCGTCGATTTAATGCCAATCTTTAAATCATCATCGCGATCGACCATCGCATATTGAGTGTCGTACGCAATGGTCCACAAAGCGTTAATTAAGAACACAAACCAAACTATCAGTGGTAGCTCCCCGGTTTGTGCAGCCCACGCCATTGGAATTGCCCAGCTAAACGCCAAGCCTAAAAAGAGTTGTGGCATATGAGTGTAACGCTTCATAAATGGATAGATGAACGCCAACACAATGCCAGCGAAGGATAGCTGAATCGTCAACGGGTTCATGGTCAGCACTAACAAGAATGAGCTGATACCCAAAACTAAAAATAATCCAATCGCTTCTTTTGCTGTCACTTTCCCTGATGGCAGTGGGCGTTGTTTGGTACGTTTTACATGGCCGTCGACTTTGCGGTCAGCAAAATCATTAATCACGCACCCCGCGCTACGCATTAGAAATACACCCAATACAAACACGATAAATACATCCCAACTCGGCATCCCTTGGGCTGAGATAATTAGCGCCCAAATCGTTGGCCACATCAGTAACAGTGAACCAATCGGGCGATCCATGCGCATCAGTTGCCAATATGCTTTGGCTTTTTCTGCGGACATTTACACTGTCTCCTTAGCGTAAACTGGTGAATTAGATAAGAATAACTCGGCGACCAGCATCGGTTTGTGATTCATCCACAACCTTGAGCGTCGCGCTAACAAACGTCCTTCTGGTACGGCTACCCATCCCATTTGCAAAGAGTCTCGCTCAACGTTGTCTGCGCTGAACACTGTTAGTCCTAATGGGATATCCCCTTGTTGAGCCAAATCATACTGCTGATCAACTAAGGTTGAGCGAGGAATCAATGTCCGTCCGATAACCCAGTTATCATTGTCACCACACAAAATTACCTCTCGCAGTAAGCAATCTTGTTCGGACAATAACTGGCTTTCGTCCTGTTTTAACGTCGCCGCAGTGACGATCTGATTTTGTAGCAATTCTACCGTTAATGCTTGGCAGTGTTGCTTTAAACGACGTGACAAAGACCCTTGCTCTTCAAGCCAGTGCTTGGCAAATTCATTTGGAAATTCGAATTCGTCGGGGTTTTGCCACTCTACTTCCAATAAAGAAGCAAGATAGAGTGATGTTGGCTGATTCATACTAGTATTCAATTGGAGGCTTTATGCGTACAATAAAGCAACAACTTACCGTCCATAGTAATGTATGTAACCGTAAGTTCCGTTATTTGTTATAGACGGCCCATTGTATCAAGACTGAAGCGATTCGAATATCGCGATCCAGAGAAAGAAAAGTTAGAAATATGTACAAACGTTATATAGCCCAAATTATTTTTGCGTTAACCATACTGTTCGCCGCACCAAGTTGGGCTGAAACGGAAGAAGCTGGACCTAAGTTGGCATACTTTACCCTTGAGCCTGATCTCACTACTAACTTTTACACCAAAGGCAAAAAGTTAGGTTATGTGCAAGTGCGCATCGACATCATGGTAATGAGCCAGCAAGATTTATCGATTGTTGAGCATCACCAACCTTTGATTCGCGATGCAGTAATTGAATTACTGGGTAAGCAAACAGAAGATACTATTAAGTCCCTTTCTGGCCGAGAAGATCTGCGCAAAACCTTAGTGACGACCCTCAACGAAACACTTTTGCCCGAAACAGGTAAAACCATCATTGCCGATTTGTTGTTTACAAAATACCTTTACCAATAAACCCAAATCGTTTTGAACATAAAAAAGACCGCTCTTGAGCGGTCTTTTCATTTCAGCTTTAGGCTTGCTGTTGGTATTTCATCTTGCCTGAATCAAACAGCGCAATCGCCATCCCCGACAGTAAACCCACTAAGTGAGCGGTGTTTGCAATCGCCATGAACGGCTGCACAAAACCAAGAACTAACCATACCAACATAAAAACGATGATTGGCTTGGGTAGCGTAAGGCCTAAATGTGGCAAGCGGTAACCCAATATCCACAAATAGCCAAGCAGTGCATAGACCACGCCAGACAAGCCACCGAAGTTTGCCCCTTCAACATAGAATTGGCCAGCCCCAGAAAGCGCTGCTGATACTACAAAGAGTTGCAATAGCTTACCGGAACCGAGACGACGTTCGATGTCGCCCCCCAACTGCCACCACCATAGTAAGTTGAACACGATGTGAGTCACTGAAAAGTGCAGTAACGCATGGCTTAGCCATCGCCACACTTGCCATTGTTGTCCCTCAAAGGCTGGGAAGTGCAACAACTTAAACACGCCATTGCCAAAGCCAAACATTTGTAACAAGTAGATGATGGTACACACCGTCATGATCAGCAAAGTCATTGGGCCGGCTTTTGCTTTGACCATGCTCATGATACTCGGGCTAGAATAATGAAAGGTGCTCTTGCGAGTATCGGCAACGTCCCACGAGGCGGCGCTGTATTTTGAATCAGACGGGTTAGCAAGGAACTGCTTAAGTTCGGCTTCCGCTTCTATTTCATGCTGGCTATCAGTCAGCCACAGCGCAAATTGCCCATCCCCTTCTGGCATCATTTCGATGTCAATTTGGCGAGAGGCCATATAATCAATAAAGGCTTGTGCCATACGTGGATTATTTAACGTTACCAATCTCTTCATTAACTTCTCACTATCGGTAGTTCTGCTCGATGCCAGGCTTCAAAGCCACCATCCACACTGTACACCTGTTCAAAGCCTTGGTTAACTAAATATTGCGCCGCACCTTGGCTACTAATGCCGTGGTAACACATCACCAGAATGGGTTGCTCGAACTCCACTTCATCCATAAACGCAACGATCGTATCGTTGGTTAAGTGATACGCGGACTCCGCATGCGCAACGGCAAACGATTGAGGGTCACGGATATCTACAAGCTTCGCATCACCCTGCTCGAGCAGCGCTTGCGCACCTTGTACATCGATATGCTTAAACTGATCCATTTACTTTCTCATTGTCTTATTAATATACCCAAGCAACCTCGAACCTAACGTGCTAATCAGCACCCGTGGTACAGCATAAAATCTATATTTGAAGCCGCTTGGGTATACTGCCGCTATTGTAACCTATCCAACGGCAAACTTAGACACATGGATAATCAGGCTTTTCAAAAGTGTACACATTCCAACCATTTGTGGATAAAGCTGTGAATTGCGTTGATAAAGTGTATTTGGATCTTTTGATCCACAATATGTAGTGATGATCCTGATCTAACTGTGTGTATATCTATAACTATCCCCAGATGGGAAAGTGCTTGAATCCCTTATTTTGTCCGGGTTTCGAACAGTTGATAAATAATTACTTCACAGAGTTATACACAGGTAGCACATAAAATATGGATCGCAAACGCTATCGATTTTCGATCGACAATAAAAAAGCCGAGATCACATGATCTCGGCTTTCTATGAAAATCTTACTTCCAATTAGCAGTAGAAATTAAAATTCACCCACTGCCAATTTTAGTTTCTTCATTGCGTTTTTTTCTAGCTGGCGAATACGCTCGGCAGAAACACCGAACTCATCAGCTAAGTCTTGCAATGTTGCTTTCTCATCATCTAACCAACGAGAGCGCACGATGCGCTGACTACGCTCATCCAAACTCGCTAATGCATGACCCAGACGATTGTTGGTATGCATTTCCCAGTTTGCAGCTTCGATGTTGTCAGCCACATCAGACGATTTGTCTTCTAGGTACAGCATTGGCGCTGTGTAAGCGTTTGAGCTGTCGTCTTCGTCAGTTGGCATATCAAAGGTTGAATCCACCGCCGCTAAGCGTGATTCCATCTCGCGAACTTCAGAAGGCTCAACACCTAACTCACGCGCAACGGTTTCGACTTCACCGTTGTTAAACCAACCCAAGCGCTTTTTCGACTTACGCAAATTGAAGAACAACTTACGTTGCGCTTTAGTGGTCGCAATTTTCACGATACGCCAGTTACGTAGCACGTATTCGTGGATCTCTGCTTTGATCCAGTGGACAGCAAAAGACACCAAGCGAACCCCTACTTCTGGGTTAAAACGCTTAACGGCTTTCATTAGACCGATGTTACCCTCTTGCACAAGGTCCGCCATTGGCAAACCGTAGCCAGAGTAACCACGAGCAACGTGAACAACGAATCGTAGGTGCGAAAGAATTAGACCTTTTGCAGCCTCAATCTCACCTTTGTAGTGTAATCGTTCTGCCAGCTCACGCTCTTCGTCTGCAGTCAGCATTGGGTAGCTGTTTACTGAGCGAATATAGCTATCAAGGCTATCTTGCGTGACTAGAGCCATCGGATACGCTTCTTTTGTCATTCAATTCCTCATCAATCTCTGATCTGGAGCATTACATTGCAAATTTAGCTTCGATATCTTGAACTCAAAATGAACAAGTTTCAAGAAGGGGAAGCAATTATCCATAAACATTCGGTCTAAACAAGGGATCCAGATTAGCTAGTGCTAATAAAATCCAAGTAGTAAGACCTTCATCACTTAAACTGGTTCAATTTCTTTTAAATGTCGTTGCGCCGAAAAGCGCGCCGCAATGCATCCCAAAAGACTACCAATGATGATTAATAGCAAAGATTCATCCCAGCTTAGACCAATCAGGCGAAACTGGCTGTCGTACAATGCAGCAAGATCTTCCACCGCACTATTCATAACAATGGTCACTAAAGCCGTTACCAACCACGCGATGGTGGCACCTAATACGCCAAACCACATCCCCGTGTACAAATAAGGGCGCAGAATAAAACTGTCCGTCGCACCGATCAGTTTCATGGTTTGAATCTCTTCTTTATTCGCCAGCACATTAAATCGCAACGTGTTGCCAACGATTAAAAATACCGCACCGAGCATCAACACTGTCAGAGTAATGACAATAATACTCGCGAGAGTTTTGATCGCATCAAGACGCGCCAGCCAGTCTTCGTCAAGTCTCACATCGGTCACGTCTTGTTGCTCTCGAACGTCTTTGGCTAATGACTGAATATCACTTTTTAGCTCCGAGGCTGGCGTAATCACCAACACACCGGGTAGCGCATAGCCACTTAAAAGGCTGATAGCCTGATCGAATCCTGCATATTGGCTCAAATCAGACAGACCTTGTTGCGGTGAAATATATTCCACCTCTTTTACCAAAGGCCAAGTTTCAATTTGATCTTTGAGAACCATCACACGTGCATCCGGCATGCCTTCTACTAAGTAAGCACTAACTTGCGAGGGAGATGCCACATCTTCCGCGGCACCCGCGACGTTTTTCCCCAGTAGATACAAACAAGCTGGCATAGCAAGTGCCATTGAAATCACGGCTAGGGTCAGGATATTACCTAAAGGTCGTTGCCATAAGGCGCTAAAAGAGGATTTTGCTTGTTTTGCGTGGACAGAGAAAAAACCATCGGTATTTGCACGCTTGGCACTGCGGCCTTTCCCCTTCTTTTGGGAGTGCTTGTTACCTGCCATAGTCTTCTACCTCACTTAGGAAGCCTTGGTTTAATTCAAAATGACGATACTGTGGGCGAGTATTTACTAACCCCACATCGTGCGTGGCGAGTAAGATGGTCACTCCCGCACGATTAAATTCTTCGAATAGACGCAACACACGGTTGGATAATTCTGGGTCAAGGTTACCTGTCGGCTCATCAGCCACCAGCAACGTTGGTCGATTGACTACGGCACGAGCAATACCGACGCGTTGTTGCTCACCACCAGAAAGTTGACTAGGTAGGCAACGAGCTTTATCGAGTAAGCCCGTTTTATCTAACGCCGCAGAAACACGGCGTTTGATTTCGTTTTCAGAAATCGATTCGATACGCATTGGCAGAGCGACATTGTCGTACACACTGCGATCCATCAATAGGCGATGATCTTGAAAAACAATCCCAATATTGCGGCGCAAAAAAGGGATGTCTTTGCTTGGAATACGCGTGATATCGTGACCATTAAAATGGATTTTTCCATCGGTTGGGCGCTCTATCGCGCAGATCAATTTCAGCAAGGTACTTTTACCAGCCCCGGAATGCCCGCCTAAAAACGCCATTTCACCGCGCCTCAGGTGAAAATCGACTTTTTGCAGTGCTTGTCGACCACCTCGGTAAGCTTTGCTCACTTGCTGAAATTTGATCACCGTTGATTTCCTCTAACTCTTTTTATTCTTCACGACTAAACAGTGCGTCAATAAACTCTTGAGTTTCAAATGGACGCAAGTCTTCGATACCTTCACCCACACCAATGTAACGAATTGGAATACCAAACTGATCGGCAATAGCGAAAATTACGCCGCCTTTCGCTGTACCATCCAGCTTAGTCAAGGTAATCCCGGTTAGAGGGGCAACATCACTGAAAAGTTTCGCTTGGCTGATGGCATTTTGCCCTGTACCTGCGTCTAGCGTCAGCATGATCTCGTGTGGTGCAGAGTCATCAATTTTCTTCATCACACGTACAATCTTACGCAGCTCTTCCATTAGGTTCGCTTTGTTCTGTAAACGACCCGCGGTATCGGCAATCACAACATCCACACCACGTGCTTTTGCCGCTTCAATCGCATCATAGATAACAGAAGCACTGTCTGCGCCAGTATGCTGGGCAATCACAGGAACGTTGTTACGCTCACCCCATACTTGTAGCTGCTCAACCGCTGCGGCACGGAAAGTATCGCCCGCTGCAAGCATCACTTTTTTGCCTTGAGTTTGGAACTGCTTGGCAAGCTTACCGATGGTCGTGGTTTTACCCACGCCATTTACACCAACCATTAAGATGACGTAAGGCGTTTTGTTGCTGTCGATTTCTAGTGGCTGTTCGACTTTAGAAAGAATCTCAGCCATTTCTTCTTTCAACAAACCATAAAGGGCTTCGCCGTCTTTCAGATCGCCACGTGTGGCTTTTTCTGTCAGGTTGTTGATAATTTTTGTTGTGGTATTCATGCCCACATCAGCAATAAGCAGTTGCTCTTCTAGCTCTTCAAATAAGTCTTCATCGATTTTCTTACCGCTGAACAGACCGAAGAAGCCAGCGCCGATGTTTGCTTTTGTGCGGCTTAGGCTGCGTTTGAGGCGAGCAAAAAAGCTCTCTGTTGGCTTTTCTTGTTCTTGAACGCGAGGTGCAGCAGGCACTTGAGGCTCTTCTGCTTCTGCTTCTGCTTCTGCTTCTGCTTCTGCTTCTGCTTCTGCTTCTGCTGGGGCAGCCTCCGCTTTTTTCGATTCTTCTTCAAGTTCTGGCGTTGCTTCCGCTTGCTCAGCAGCCGCGTCGGTTTGCTGCTCTTCAGAAGGCGCATCCACTGCTTCTTCTTTTACTGTTTCTTCAGTTTTTGGTTTTGGGCTTTGTTCTTCGTCACCAAAACCTAGCCACGAAAGTAATCCGCGCTTCTTTTTTTCCGTCATCTGGGGCTATCCTAGATTGTTCTTTTATCTATTAATGACTCTTTTTTGACAAGATTATTATCTGTCTAAAAAAGGCTAATGACAAAGTTGTGAAAACTTTCCGATTAGGTAATTCTAATCTTATTAGTGTTACACTCTGTCATCTTGAATATTCTGGGCTGTATCCAAGCTCCAAGCTCACGGCTTGGGCGATTAGATATAGTATCACTTTATTAGCGGTCAAAAAATCTATGGTAAGACGTCGCCAGCAAAACTCATCACAAAAAAAGCCAACAACAGGCTTTGTTCGCATTATTAGTGGCTTATGGAGAGGCAGAAAACTTCCTGTACACGATGCTGAAGGCTTACGCCCAACGACCGATCGCGTCAAAGAAACGCTATTTAACTGGCTGGCTCAAGATGTGCCGCAAGCAAAATGTCTCGACTTATTTGCCGGCTCCGGCGGCTTAGGCTTTGAGTCGGCTTCGCGCCAAGCAGAGCAAGTGACCATGGTCGAGCTGAACCCACAAGCTTTCCAACAGTTACAAAAGAATGTTGCCTCTCTTAACGCGAACAACATCCAAGTGGTAAATACCGACGCACTGAGCTTTTTAGAACAGCCGGGTACTGCTCACCATGTGGTGTTTATTGACCCACCGTTTCGCAAAGGTCTATTGGATGAGACCGTGGCTCTGCTAGAACAAAATGGCTGGCTCGCGGAAGATGCGATGATTTATATTGAAACAGAAAAAGAACTCAATATTGCCGACTTACCAGAAAACTGGCAGTTACATCGAGAAAAAACAGCAGGCCAAGTGAGCTATCGTCTGTATGAACGTACCTCCGCATAACGCCTCGATTTAAAAGGACACTTAAATGAAAGCATTAATTATGCTGGCCAAAGCGGCTATCGCCTTTGTTTGGTTAGTATTGATCCTCAATATCTTTATGCCGTTTCCCGGCAATGCCGCGATTGCGCTGTACATCATGACCGCTTTTTTGTTCATCATGCACGGTTTGCAAATGGCCATCTTCATTGGCGCATTTGGCGACAAAATTAAAATGAGCAGTTGGGAAAATATTCTATCCTGATCTTTGGTATTTTTGCCCTGCTCGATATTCGTCGTAAACACATGATGTAATCGCCCAAATACTAAAAAGCCGCTCACAAGAGCGGCTTTTTTATTACGTTTATTCCATCACCCAAGATAGCTCTTAACACCATCCAAAAACATTTGAGTAGAGATCATCACCAGCAACAAGCCCATTAAACGCTCTACCGCTTTTAAGCCACGCTCGCCCAACAAACGATTAAAGAAGCCATAAAACATTAGAATAAAAAATGTTGCGCCCCACGCAATCACAACTGATGCGGACATTTCCAACATTTTTTCTGGATGCTGTGAAGATAGCAAAAGCAATGCTGCAATCACTGAAGGGCCCGCGATCATAGGAATGGCCATCGGAACAATAAAGGGCTCCTCGCCTGCCGCCAGTCCAGTGATGCTGCCAGCACTCGGAAAGATCATCTTAATCGCGATAATGAAGAGAATAATGCCACCTGAAATGCTGAGCGTTTCTGGCTGGACATGCAAAAAACTTAAGATGCTTTGTCCTGCAAACAGAAACAACATCAAGATTAGTAAGGCAAACAGTAGTTCACGAATCAATACCTTACGGCGACGCTTAGGATCGATGTGCTTGAGAATAGACAACACAATCGGCAAACTGACAACGTGAGTACATGGCTGAGGGCGAAAACAGCATATTCACCCTCGCATCATAGCCGCCGCTTAGTGATTGCAGACACGCGCCATATTGACCACAAACTTACCTTCAAGCTCACGGATTTTGTCGCGCTTGAGCAAAAATGCTAGCAATGCGTCTAAGTCTAGATCATTCAGTTTACAGGTGTGAAAGCGAACGGTGTTGCCAAAGTGCTGTGCCAGCGCTTCGCGATCCATTGGCGTTTCTCGAAGTAGGTTTAGCAGCTCGTGGGCATGGATTTCACTCATTATTGACTCCAGTCATCAAGAACAATACGTCCAGTTTACTGAAATCTTCGGGAGCTGCTTTGACTTAAATTAGTAAATGATAGAGGCAACAATGAGGGCGTGGGCAAAGAAGTAGCTACCACTTACCCACAAATAGGCGTGTTTCATCGGTTTTCGGTAACCGTGTATCGCATACGCCAACGCCGAATAGATCAAAACTAGGGTTCCGCTGAAACCGATAGCATTGGCATAGCTCGGGGCCTGCAACCAAACTTCACCCGCCGCCCAAGCAAGCTGAACCAACATCATCCCCATGATCACAACAGGAAACACCAGAGAGTCGAGTTGAGGTAGCAACAAAAAGAACGCCACGATACTCGCTGCGAGCAGTAGGGCCAACAGCCACCAGACAATCTCACCATTAAGCTGCACCCAAAATGACTTGCTGTAGCACACCTGAGCAAGCAAATACGCAGCAAAGTAAATTAGCTTGCGAGTTTTAAACGAGTGCAGCGTATCTGCCACCATAGACACAATAAGCCCACCCGCAATCCAGTAGGTATATGTTGCGGATGCGCCTTGAGTTAACACCAACACAAGAAGAAGTAGCAGAGTAAAGATTTTAAACACGAGGGATTGTGTCGGGTTAGCTTGTTTTGCTCCCAACACGGAATACACACCTGATAGCCCTATCGCCAGCCAACTCCACATGCCGTATACACCTTTTACTTAAACTCGCCGCTAGTCTAGGTAGACCAGTTTTGATGTAAAGACACAATCTGCGAAAGTTGGATCTCGCTAGCGATTCGAAACATTTTGTAACCCTCAGTCTGCACAACAATTAAGTCGATGAGCCTTAATGACGGCCATAAATATGGGGCAGAGCCCTATCCCATGAGCCAAGTTCATCAAATCACACGGCACAATAACCCGCGCTTAGTCAGGCCATTTAACTAAAAAGCAGCCCAATGGCCTTGGTAACCCATCACGTCAAAAACTGAGGACTAAACCATCAGACTGTATACATCACAGGCAACAAGAATAAATAACAGACACAAAACAGAAAATCGTCTTGGTAGCGAGCTAAGATAGTAGAAACCACCGATGAACAGATTAGAACAACATTAAAAATCAAACTTAACTCAATAACAAAAACATCAAATAGAGAACGTAAGCTAATGATAAATAAAGCTACATTCTCAATAACCATCGAAAACACCGACTTCATAAACCATCAAATCACTAAACACTTTTTAAGCCCATATTTTCTCATTAGATAAGAAAATTCCCCTTCCACACCTCAACTCAATGATGCACTTCCATAGCACATCTTTTTATTTTCTCAATTTTTGAGAAACACAGACAAAATCGACAATCAACATACCAACCGAAACAAAAAACAATTTCCAAGCCAACAGCAAACCAAGATTGACCATTTAAAATCATACACTTAAATAAAATACGAACAACAATCACACAATACGAGCATTTTAAACACAACACAAAAAACACAGTTTCATTAGTCAAAAACACGTAAAAAAAGACAAGTTAAGTGTATTTTTTGAAAAGATTATTGAGCATATGTTGATCAAACCCCAAAAACAGTGCTATATTAAATTCATCGAGTTCATCAAAGATTAAGGGGTAGTGTTATGATTTCATCTTCTCAAAAACAAGGGCTGGTAATGATTGCAGTGGTTGTGGGTTTAATGACACTGCCAATGATGTACTAACCTACTGATTAAAAATAAAAAAGGACGCAAATGCGTCCTTTTTTATTTATCTGTGCTTTTCTACTGTATGTGTTTGGACAAGATATCCCAATGCATGTAGTAAAAACCAAGAGCGGCGAGCGTAATCAACGTCATTAGCAAAATTGCTGCACGCCAAATAAAACGAGAGCTTCTTGGCGTTAGCTCTTTTTCGCAAGCGTCACATGCCGCCATAAAGCCTTTCCGATCATCCAGCTTATAATCGTCTTCGTGAACCACTTTATTACGCACAGTAGCGATAAAACGAAGCTTCGCTATCACGTCATGTGGTAAACGTTCTTCACAACTATTAATAAGTTGGTGTAACCCTTTCCCTTCTGCATGGTACTGAGTACGCAAAAGTTTTTCGATCGTTCGGGTACGCATGACTACTTTTTCAATATCTGACATCGTAACCCTCCTTACCAGACCCTTCCCGTGTTCGTTATTTTTATTCTTCTATAAATTTAGAGCTTTTTCGAGCCGTTAAGTGCAATTTTACTTTCAATTTGTGCCCTTGAGCGCATATAGCCAGACAAGTGAAAGCTGCTTAGTTCAGCTTTAGTGACGTAGCTTGCAGATGAAGCAACGATTTCATCGCGTCCCCATTGAGATAAACCGTGAAGTGCGCCGAATAAAATTCATGTCCCTTTCATTAGATTATGAATAAGTTATCTCAACTCATCGTTTCATCAGTGAGTTCTGTAGAATAGAGCTCAATGAAACATCGGAGGTTAACATGCCAATCTCACTTATTGTTGCCCTGTTCGCCCTTATTGCTTTGGGCGCATGGGTATTTTTTCGTTTCTATAGCAAGCACTATGTGGGCGAAGATGCTCCAGAACAAAGTGCACAGGTAACTATTTTAGATAAGCAAGCTATCGACATCCCAGATGCACCACCAGGCCAAGACGACCAAGAATATTGGATTTATGTCCAACGCGGTTCTATTGGCCCTAAACGAGAGTTCCAAATTGGAGTGCACTACTACCATGCACTCAACCCTGGAGATAAAGGAACGCTAACCTATCGTGGTAACAAATTCCTTCACTTCGCCATCAAACGTTAAGGCAGTAACCAACGAGTCTTGGCAGAGCGAGAAAAGAGATAGCTCATCGCCAAGGCTCCAGATCCACTGATAATGATCCAGACTGGAATCACCCATGCGGGATGTCCGGTGTACCACCCAAACGCTTTCATCGGCCATAAGAAAATTGGGTGAAGTAAGTAAATCCCCAAGCTGTGCTGACTGATCACACTCACCACTTTTTGTACTTTTGGTGACAAGCCTTCCCCAAAGTAACGACCGATCATGAAAATCATCGAAGCCGCTAGAATGACATTCAGTGTTTTGTAAGACAGCCAGCGTCCAACCGTGTACTTCTCCGCCTCTAAACTGTTCGTCACGACCATAGTAAATGTCACAGCCAACGCGACGAGGCCAAACCCTGTAAATAAGGTCACCATAGAGCGGTTCAAAGGCACTTTTTGAAATAGAACATAACCCAGAGGAAGGTAACCCATGTAGAGCCACATTTGGTTACTCCATGGACCATCAATCTTGAACAAAAACAGCGTGCTGGTGAAAAGCCAAAATGCGAGATAGGTATACAACACATTGTCATCAACGTTGCGTACCATCCATTGGAACAACGGAATCACAAAATACAGAGGTATAAAGTAATAGAAAAAACCGAGGTGGTAATACGTTGCGTGAAATGGGCTATTGCTTAACACCTCTTTTACGGTTTCAAAGTCAAACCCTTGAGCCGTCCAGCCAGAGAGGTATGCATAAAACATCGACCAAATAAGAAATGGGACTAAGACTTTGCCTAAACGCCTTTTGATATAATACTTACCGTCAAATGGTCGAGTGTCACTGAGCATCAACGCTCCGGTGATCAGAATGAAAACTGGCACCGCCCAGCGGGTAACGCTATTAACGCCTACCGCCGTCAACCATTGGTCAAACGGGATCACTCCTAACTCATTTCGATAAGGGGCCAAGACGTGAATGGCGATCACTGCCACCGCAGCAAAGCAGCGCAATAAATCAAAAAACAGAACCCTTTCTCTCATACCTTTCCCTACTTTGAGTCGCTTATCGTTTATAGCATAGGGTAAATCTCAGCCAGTGAAATGGTTAACAATCTGTTTTTGCTTATTTTTAACGCAACAATGACCTACAACGGGGATTTCATCACCACTCTAATCAATTAACGAGAACCAAACATCAGCATTCACTCTCGATGCCAAAACCACACAGTTTGATTACATCAACGGCGCATAAGAAACAAAAATGGCTCCGATTTGGAGCCATTTATACCATCTACAGATAGCAATACTGGGAATAGTTACGCAGTAGCAACGTTAGCTTTTGGCAACTTAATCGAAATCAACGTCGTCAGCGCCAAGAAAGCAAAGGAGACCCATAAGCACGCCGCAAGACCAGCCTCTTGGTAGATCCAACCCGATAATACCGTGCCAATCAAACGTCCCATCGCATTGGCCATGTAATAGAAGCCAACATCCAGAGACACACCATCACCTTTGGCATAGCTCACAATCAGATACGAGTGAAGTGAAGAGTTAATGGCAAACACAGCACCAAAAATCATTAACCCCACAACAATTACCAACTCAGGCTGCCAGCCGATTTGCACACCATAAGCAATACCGCCCGTAATTAACGCAAGAATTCCTGCCCATACTAATGCTGCACTACCATCAGGCACGCGACCTTGCGCTTTGCCAGTAATACGCGGCGCAAAGCCTTGCACAAACCCATAAGCAATGACCCATGCGGCTAAAAAGCCACCGACCCACAAGTGATCCCAGCCAAACACACTGCCAAGATAAATAGGTAGAGCGACCACAAACCACACATCACGCGCCCCAAACAAGAACATACGTGCCGCAGATAAAATATTTATAGATTCGGACTTGGAGAAAATTTGGCGAAACTTAGGTTTGCTCTTTGCTTTACCCATGTCTGCTTCTAGCCAGATCATGCTGCAAACAAACACCAATGCCAGCACACTCGACATAATAAACATCGAGTTTTGGAAGCCCACCCAAGACAACAGCAAGCCACCAACAAAAAAGCCCGCCCCTTTGAGTGCATTCTTCGAGCCTGTCAAAATCGCCACCCATTTGTAGAGTGCGCCTTGCTGCTCGTCTGGCACTAGCGTTTTAATCGCACTCTTGGCACTCATCTTGTTGAGGTCTTTGGCAATCCCCGACAAAGCTTGTGCCGCCATCACCCAAGGAATCGTCAGCCATGCGTTGGGTACTGCCAGCATCAACAACGCAAACACTTGCATCGCTAAACCAATGTTCATGGTTTTGTTCAAGCCTAACCTTGCGCCCAACCAACCACCAATCAAATTGGTCACCACACCAAAAAATTCATAGAAAAGGAACAGTGAGGCAATAGCTAACGTGGAATAACCCAAGTCGTGAAAATAGAGCACCACCAGCATACGCAGCGCTCCGTCGGTCACGGTAAAGTTCCAATAGTTAAACGTCACTAACATGTACTGACGAATACTTTTGCTCAATTGAGAAATCATATTGACCTCTTATGTACAGCGATAGAAGCATTTAGATCATCATGTGCCAAATGCTTATTAACCTGTACACCAACCATAAGGCGATACAACCTTAGTTCGAATTCACAAACACACCGAAATTTACAAATGGACAAAGATAACCAATAAAAACAAAAACTTAAATTGAAATTTTTAGTTTTACTGCTGACCTATTTTCCATTATATAAACTGGAACATAGCTTTTGGATCATGATGTTCCAAAAGCTATTTAAGCTGATCAAGCGTCTTTCGCCACGCGTTCGATGTACTCAAGCTGCACCGGTTTTGTAAACGCACCAGGGCGAAGAGCCTGCACTTCTCGCACGATATCTTCTAACTGCCATTTCTTCTCTAGCAACAAGTGAGCCGCAAACAAACCTGTGCGACCCGAGCCGCCCATGCAGTGCATCGCGACTTTGCCACCTTGAGCAAGAATCGTATGCAGTTCCGGACTGGCTTGGTGCCACTTCGCCGCAAATTCTTCACTTGGTGCGCAGTCATCTTCAATCTCGATCTGGAACCATTTCATGCCCAGCTGCTGAGTGGTGTCACCCAAAGCCGCAACGTCTTTCGCTGCTAACTCGCTATCGTCCAATGCAGTAACGACCGCTTGAACCCCCTGCTCCTTCAACTGTTCCAACGACGCTTTCAACTCGACGCCTTTGGTACCCGGGCACGGTGTTAGGACTAATGCACCAGAGTCCAAATCTAATTGCCATGTAGGATGAGACATTATGAACTCCGGTTATGCCAGACCAACGTTACGAACCAATTCTGCGGTGCGCGTTGCGTAACCCATTTCATTGTCGTACCACGCGTAAATCTTCACCATTCGTGAGCCAACCACCATGGTGGATTGTGCATCAACGATGGTTGAGCGTTGGTCGCCTTTGTAATCGATCGACACTAACGGACGTTCCTCAAAGCCAAGAATGCCTTTTAACTCCCCTTCCGACGCCTCTTTCAGCAAAGCGTTCACTTCTTCTGCTGTGGTATCGCGTTTTACATCGAAGATGATGTCGGTCAATGACGCATTCGCCAATGGTACACGTACCGCGTGGCCGTTAATCTTGCCTTTTAAATCTGGGAAAATTTCCACAATCGCAGTCGCACTACCGGTAGTGGTCGGGATAAGGCTCATGCCGCACGCACGAGCACGGCGCAGGTCTTTATGTGGCGCATCCAAAATGGTTTGCGTATTGGTCAAATCGTGAATTGTCGTGAAAGAGGATTGCTCAATGCCCAACTTCTCATGAATAACTTTCACCACAGGCGCTATACAGTTTGTTGTGCACGAAGCGGCTGTCACGATACGATGTTTTTCAGGATCGAAGATGTGGTCATTCACACCAACTACAATGTTCGCAATGCCTTCTTCTTTCACTGGCGCACTCACCACCACGCGCTTCACACCTTGATCGAGGTATTGGTCTAGGTACGAGGTTTTGCGGTGTACACCTGTCGCTTCAATCACAACATCGCAGCCAGACCAGTTCACGGCGTCAATGTCACGTTGCTGAGTCGTGGCGATGCGCTTGCCATTGATGACGAGCTCATTGCCCTCAACCTGCACTTCATGGTGCCAACGACCTTGCACTGAATCGAACTCTAATAAGTGGCCAAGCGTCGCTGCATCACCTGCGACATCGTTGATTTGCACAAACTCTAACTCTGGCCAGTCGAATGCCGCTCGCAGTGCTAAACGACCAATTCGGCCAAAGCCATTAATGCCTACTTTAATTGTCATAGTTTTACCCTTTAATCTTCTACCTTGAATCTCTGTTTGCTATTAACAGCAAGCCTCACGACTTTTATCGTGTAAGCGTGTGATGTCGTCTTGGTACTCTTGCTTCAAACAGTTTGATGCCACTAAGTCTTCAATCAGCTTACGCATCCAACCTGGTAGTTGCTGCGATAACTCGTAGTACACCCATTGCCCTCGGCGTTTATCCACCAAGATGCCACTGGAGCGTAACTGAGCAAGATGACGAGAAACTTTCGGCTGACTCTCTTGCAACGCAAACGCCAAATCACCCACGCAAGTTTCGCCTTCACGGGCCACCAGCATTAAACAACGTACGCGCGTTTCATCGGATAACAGCTTGAAAAACTGATGTGGAAGCATAATAAACATACCTATATATGGATATGCGTATATATTTATTTAACTCTGAAATGTCGTCAAGAGTGATCCCATCATCGTCATAAAAGTTTCACATCGAAACAGCCAATAAAGATTGAGAGAAGAACGGTTAGAGAGAATAAAGATACGGCAGAAATTTACGCGGTTGCGACGTTTTGACTCCAGCGAACCGCTTCGCCTAACGAGAGCTTGACCTCTTCCAAAGACAATCCCAACTGCGTCGTGATTTTTTCAACGCCTGACCAGTCGGCACGCTCGTAACACTCTTCGAGAGAAATCAGCGCACCATAAACCCCCTTGCGATGTAATAAGGCTTGTTGTACGGATTCGCTAAGTGGCAATTGCTTGACTAAAGATTCCACCGACAAATCAAGCATCGCATCTAAAATCGATAATAAGCCGACCATAAACCCTTGTTCGTTGAGGTGGGAAAATGGCTGATAACGCGACATTAATTGGCAGAACTGCGCTCGTTGTAATGAAAGGTGATACAGTTCTCGAGGCTTGTTACTAGAGATATACGACGCCACGACCAAGGAGACAAACTGCTTAAGATTATCCTGACCAAGGTAGATCAAGGCCTGACGAAACGAGCTGATTTCGACAGCGAGGTTCGGCGCTTGCGTATTTACAAAGCGCAATAATTTGTACGACAACGCGACATCTTGCGTAATGATGGTTTCAATACGAGTAAAGTCCGGCTCTGGTGAGCAGACTTCACGAAAAAGCTGTAGCGCTAACACTTGCTCAGGGCTCACGTATTTTGTTTGCGAAACTAATGGCTTACTAAAAAAGTAGCCTTGGAAAAACTTAAAGCCAGCCGCTTTGGCTTGCTCAAACTCTTCTGCGGTTTCAACACGTTCCGCCAAAAAGTGATATTTGACGCGTTTAGCAAGGTGAGCTTTGACCAACGCACACGCTTTTTCCAGCCCCATTGCCATGATATCGAGTTTAACGATGTGCACGTAAGGTAAGAAGCGACGCCACTCCGGCGTTAAGGTGAAATCATCCAGCGCGATCAAATAACCTTCTCGATACAACTCGCGAATTGCATCGAGAAGATCATCGGTCGGTTGGCAAGTTTCCAGAACTTCAACGACGATTTTATTTTTTGGCAAGCTGCGCGGTAAGCGGCGCACCAAGCTTTGATGAGGAAAATTGATAAAGCATCGCGAAGAAGCAATCACTGGGTTAGTGCCCAGTGATAGGAAATTCTCGACAATTAATCGGTATGTTGCTCGGTTTGACTCAATATGCGAAGGGTATGCATTACTCTCCCCATCTCGAAACAACAATTCATAACCCAGCGTCTGTCTTTTGCGGTTAAAGATCGGCTGGCGAGCAACATACGTTGTATTCATGCTAAAGAAGGACCTATAAATGGCTTATGACTTTGCAGCTGCTAATAATGCACCACAACCCATAAACATTGAACCGAAGACTTTGTTTATTTTCCCCATGATTTTATCGGAGCGAATAAAACGTCCCATTTGCGCCGCCAAGGTGGTGTAACCCAACATCACGCACGCGTCGATCACAACAGTCGTAACACCAAGCACCAACAGTTGCGTCAGTTGGTCTTATGCCGGGTCAATAAACTGTGGAAACAACGCCACCAGAAAAACAATCGATTTAGGGTTCGTCAGGTTAATCAAAATAGCTTTGTACAAGAGTGCCATGCCAGACATGTCTTTGTGGCTCTCAGCCGCCACCAAGCTGGAGGTGTCTCGCCATTTCTGGATACCCAACCAAACCAAATAAGCCGCGCCAACCCATTTAATGACAGAAAATGCCGTTGCCGACTGTGCGACCAGCGCACCAATTCCCGCCCCAACTAACGCAATGTGAATGGCCAAACCAATTTGGAGACCGATCACAGCCCCCAAAGATTTGCGAGTACCGTAACTCAAACCATTGCTGATTGAGTTCACCGTGCCAGACCCCGGAGCCAAACTAAAAACGATTGCAGTTACTACATAAGCTAACCAGACGTGGGTATCCATTGCATTTCCTCACTAATTCTTCGATGATACATCGCGTAAACAACGTATCTTCAGGTAATCGACTAATGGCTACTAACCATTCACCTTTGACTTATACTCAAGAGTCATTATTTGAGCAAGCAATTGGTGGTCCGATCGCGGCACTTTGGCAAACTCGCCAAGAAGGCTTTGTTAAAGGAACTGAGAAAAAGAACATCTACTGGTGCAAACTGACCAACCCAGAACATAAAAAAGCCGTGCTCATCGTTAATGGGCGCATTGAATCTTCCTGGAAGTACCAAGAACTGTTTTACGATCTCTATCGCCAAGGCTTCGACGTCTATTCCTTTGACCACCGCGGACAAGGTTTATCAGATCGTCTATTGTCTGACTCAGATATGGGTCACGTCTATGACTTTACTGATTATATTGACGATATGGACGTGGTCGTAAACAAACACGACCTTAGCGACTATCAGCAATGTTTCATTATTGCCCACTCCATGGGCGGCGCAATCGCTACACGTTATCTGCAAACTCACCCAGAACATCCCTTTACCGGCTTGATTCTTAGTGCACCTATGTTTGGTATTAATCTGCCATGGTACTTATCGCCAATAGCGATTCCAGTGACACAAATTATGTCAGCGGTATCGACTTTGCCACGCTATGCACCAGGACATCAGGCCTACTTCCCTAAACCCTTTGAAGATAACCCACTCAGCCAAAGTTACGGCCGCTACCAATGGTTCCGAAATCTCTATACGGAAAAACCGGAACTGCAAGTCGGTGGACCGAGCACACGATGGGTATGGCAAGGGCTAATGGCAGCAAAACAATGCTTTTTATTGACTCGCCAAGTCAAAGTACCGGTGCTCCTGATTCAAGCTGGGAACGATCGTATTGTCAGCAATCTGGCACAAAAACGTTTTATCGATAAATTGCGTAAAACCAACCCACATGCGGAGCTACTTTCTATCGAAGGCGCACAGCATGAGATCTTATTCGAGACCGACCAGTATCGTAATCAAGCACTCGATGCGATCTTCCGCTTTATGAATGACCCGAAATCATCGCCAAACGAAAAAACATAATAAGAACTCTAGGCGACCATTTCACGGCCATGATTAAAGAGGAAATGTCTGCACATTGATTTACCCTCTTTTTCATCCTCATTTTGACGTACACTGCTTGGGTCTGGCTGCGTTGAACCATGCAGATGCAACCGACCAAAGTTCCCCCGCATTCGGAGCAGCATGATCTAGTCAGTCTGCTGTACTCCGTTTGCAATCACCTGTTCCACACTATCCAAACCGTTTACGAGGACTTCATGAGCACATCGCTACCTTGCAAAGAGATCACTAAAATCGTTGCCTCTGATCTGGATGGCACGTTACTCGCACCAAACCATCAGCTCAGTGCTTACTCAAAAGAGACGCTAAAAGCGCTGCATGAAAAGGGTTACACCTTTGTCTTTGCAACAGGCCGTCACCACGTAGACGTTGCGAGCATCCGTCGTCAGGTCGGTATTCCGGCTTACATGATCACCTCGAACGGTGCCCGTGTGCATGACCAGGAAGATCAGCTGATGTACAGCGAGAATGTCCCTGCAGAGCTGGTTCAAGGCGTGATCGACACGATCAAGCACGATCAAGAAATACTTATCCACATGTATCAAAATGACAGTTGGTTGATGAACAAAGACGACGAAACATTGCGTGATTTCCATGACGAATTCACATACGTCTTATTCGATGAAGACCAAGCGCCAACTGACGGTATTGCGAAAATCTTCTTCACCCATCCAGCACAAGACCACGAACGCTTGGTGGTGTTTGAAAACAAACTACGTGAACAATTTGGCGATAAGCTGAATATTGCGTTTTCAACACCATGGTGCTTGGAAGTAATGAGTGCAGGTGTGTCTAAAGGCCATGCTCTTGAAGCGGTAGCGAAAAAACTCGGTCTCACGTTAGAAAATTGCGTGGCATTTGGTGATGGCATGAATGACGTAGAAATGCTGTCGATGGCAGGTAAAGGATTGGTCATGGGTACATCACACGAGAAAGTGATGAAAGCATTGCCAAATAACGAAGTGATTGGCAGCAATGCAGAAGATGCGGTTGCACACTACCTACAAGAGCACTTGCTGTAAGCAGCAATACTCCAAACAATAACAAAGGGCTGCACATTCGCAGCCCTTTTCTTTTATCGCTGACTTGGCAACTTCTCTTTGCAAAGGATCGCTTCCCACTCTTCTTCTGTCACAGGCATGATCGACAAGCGATTTCCACGTTTCACCAATGGCATGTTCTCAAGTTCTGGCATCGCTTTCATCACCGATAACGGAATCACTCGCGTCGTTTTACGCACGAATTCGACATCCACCATAATCCAACGCGGGTTGTCTGGGTCTGACTTTGGATCGTAATAATCACTTTCAGGATCGAACTGGAAATGATCGGGATAGGCTTCTCTCACGACTTTAGCAATACCGGCAACGCCAACATTCTTGCAAGAAGAGTGATAAATCAGGACGAAATCGCCCACCTTGACTTGGTCACGCATCATATTGCGCGCCTGATAATTACGAACTCCCTCCCAACATGAAACCTTTTGGGTTCGAAGCGTGTCAATAGAAAAGGTATCTGGTTCAGTTTTAAATAACCAATATGCCATAATGCCATCCGATGCCGATTGAGTAACAATAATGAGGAAGATATAACATGAAGGCTTTGAAAAACCCAGTGGCGCTTGCCACTCTGCTGGTTCTGCAAGCATGTAGTTCGCAGCCGCCACAATCTGGCGCTGCCGACCCAACTTCTCCACCAGCCACCTTAGATAAGCCTGACACCATTCAACCTCAAACCTTTATGCTACGTGGAAAAGTGATCGTCGGTCACGAGAGCCAATACATCATGCCTTGTGGCAGCGACAAGCAATATTGGTTACAACTGTCACCACAGCAAATGCAACGAGCAATTCAGTTAAATAACGAGCCTTACCAGACCATGTATGGAGAGGTTATCGGCCATCTCAACCCACCGGGCATCGATGGGTTCTCTGCCGATTTCGATGCTAACTTTGTCGTGGAACAAGTGAACTTCCTCACAACGGAAAATCCAAACCGTTGTCAGCAACCAAACAAACCAACTCGCGTGTTTGGTAATGAGCCTTCTTGGTCGGCAAGCTTTGAGGCTAATGGACTGACATTCCAGCAAATCGGCAAACAAACCAAAAAATTAGCGATTAAGAGCAGTCAACTTCAACCTCGCCAGCGCACATATCAACTACAAGATGGTGAACTTCGCCTAACAGAAAACCTCTGCTCAGATACGATGAGTGATTCTTTGTATGGCTGGAAAGCGACGCTAAAACATGATGGCGACACTTATCAAGGTTGTGGTACGGCTGCAAACGTGGACGCTACGCTTAGCTGGGCCAATACCTATGTCGCGACTTCAACCCAATCACAAGGTTTTGAGGTGCAAATGACCTTAAACCCAGACCACAGCGCCACAACAAAATACAGTTACGCCAATGGGCAGGCACCGTTAATCGAGCGTGGGTACTGGCAACAATTAAGTCCGTCTCAGGTTCAAGTCGTCATGACGCATCATCAACAACAAAGACTGATGTCAGAGCGACTGTTTACGCGAGAAGGCAATCAGCTCAAAGCGACCAAAGAAAAAGTCGGTAACTTGGTATACCCAATCGCCGATGGTGGTTTAGTGCTTTACCCTGCCACCACTCGTGATGAGGGCATGATGCAACCAGCCGAGAAACGCGCCAACAAGCCCATCAGCAGTGCAGACGTACCTTCTAGTGCGGAGTTTGACTCAAAAGTAGATGCCGCCGTGCGCAACTACTTCTTCATTCACCAAACCAACCCCAACAACAACCAGTACCGTTGGCTAACTTATGACCTCAACGGCGATGGTAACGAAGAGCTATTAGTACAGCTGGATTGGTGTGGTTCCGGTGGCTGTACATTGCTGATCTTTGAACATCACGAAAAAGAGTGGCGCTTCAATAGCCGCATCACACTGGTACAAAGCCCGATTATGCTCGGCCAACAAACCTCTCATGGCTGGCGAGATCTAATTTTTAATGTCAGCGGTGGCGGAGCTAAGGCAGCGCAACACGTGATGCAATACAGTGGGGTTAGCTACCCACTCAACCCAAGCATGGCACCAACGGCAACGCCAAACCAAATCAGTGGCGTGCGTCTGTTCTCGGATGGGGTTAGCCCTGTGCGCGAAGGAGTTCGTCTGTAATGTCGCAACCGTGTCCAAATTGTGGTTTTAAATTCAACTGTATGTGCTCATTGGTGCCGAAACTTACCAGCGAGCACAACATCTTGCTGTTGATGCATCCGAATGAACTGACGCGTGATACTAATACCGGCCAGCTACTAGAGCAGTGCCAACTCAATATTGAGCGAGTAATCTGGGACCGAAAACAACCACCAGCAGAATTGCTCGCTCGATTAGCTGATCCGTCGCTGTATCCAGTGCTTCTATTCCCAAGTGAAGAAAGCGTCACACTCGAACATGTGGCGCTCCAAAGCCAACAACAAACCAAAAATCCGCTGTTTATTATTTTGGATGCCACCTGGCAAGAGGCGCGCAAGATGATCAACAAGAGCCGTTGGTTAGAAAGTATCCCTACTATGGAGCTGTCTGCATCGGCAGACTCGCAATATCAGCTGCGACGCAACCAACAACAAGGTAACTTGTGCACGTTTGAAGTCGCCGCACATTTACTCGGACAACTAGGCGAGCAAAATAACCAGCAAAAAATGCTCACATTCTTTGCTCACTACCTTGCACTATTTCAAGCCGAAAAAAGTGGACACGCTCTCAAGCAATCACCGAGCTAACTCAACTAAAACCGAATTGCTCAAAATAAAAAAACGCAGCCAAGGCTGCGTTTTTTTATTGGAATGGTTTCACGTGAAACACAACTAAAACAAACGCGTAGGTTCACCCAAGTAGTAGCCTTGCAGATAGTCGACGCCCATATCCTGCGCGATTTTGCACACCTCTCGATTGTGGACAAACTCCGCCACCGTCTCCGCGTTAAACACCTGACATAAACGCACCAACTGAGAAGCTATTTTGCGCTGCTTTAAGTCTTTATCGATATCACGGATCAAGCTGCCATCGAGCTTTATGACTTCCGGCTCCAGCTTTAGGATTTCATCAATATTGGAATAGCCTGAGCCAAAATCATCAACAATGATACGCGCTCCTAAACTTCTGAAATGACTGCATACTTCGATCATTCGACCGTAGTCTTTGATTTGCTCAGATTCCAACACTTCCAAACCAATTCGCCTAGGGTCATTGAGCTGACAAATTTCATGCTCTAAAAGCATTAAAGTTTTATCACTAAGCAAATCTTGCGGCGATAAGTTAATAGAAAAGTCACCTTGCTTATCTCGCATGTAATGTAACGTAGAATGGATCATGTGCCGACTCAATCGAGTATAAAGGTGCGTATCGGAAATAATAGGCAGGAAGCGCCCTGGCGCAATCACCGTTCCATCCTCCTCCAAAATGCGAACCAAACATTCTTGGCTTGCCAATTTATGGCTATCCGCATGCACTATCGGCTGGCTATAGGTGATGATGTTCTGTTTGAGAATGGCTTTACTGACGCAGCTCAACCATCCAAGTTGCTCTTTACGCACATCCTCACTGACTTCGATGTCTTTCGCATTGCAGATATGGGTATTACTGCGCACACCGGAACGCCTCGCTTCAATGCCTTTAAGCAATAGCTCATCCGCAGAAGCTGATGGAAAATCTCGACGACTCACTAAGCCACCGCACAGCGAGATAGAAAGATAATCTATTTCGCGCAGACCAATTGGTTCAAAATTAGTTTGCTCTACCGCGTCGGCAAAACGAGTAAAGTGCTGTTTGATGGTTTCGCTGCTTTGGTCAGCTTTAAATATGAACGCCCACTCACCAACCCCAATACTATAAAGCTGCAAAGCCGTTGGCATGCCAAAACGCTTTCGCAGTCGATTCGTAAAATGCATTGAGAGGTCTTTAAGTAGCTGATCCCCTACTCTATAACCGTATTTTTCATTGATATGGCTGAAGTTAAGTAGCTTTAGAGTCAGCAAGTGCTCATCCAAATCGATGCTACTCAGCCGCTCTTGCAGCGCGACTCGGTTTTGTAATCCAGTGCGACTATCTCGCCGATAGCTTTCTTGTAACTTGCGCGTTTGGCGATCGAGTTGATACCCCATATGCGCGTTCATATGGTTGAGGTCGCCGATCGCATTTCGAATCAAGCTAAACAATGGTGAAATAGAGGAGCTAACGGGCGACTTAGGCAAGTTCAATGCTTGTACTTCGTCTCCCTCTCGCATCGCTAAATACGTCAGGCTGTGATGAAGAATTTCTGGCTGTCCAATACCGCCATGCAGTTCCCCCATACAATAACTACCAAACGTCGTCGCGATATCTTTGAAGGCTTGTACTTCGTCGCTGCTGTCAATAAAGTCTAACCGTGACGCGCAGTTAAAAATCATCACGACTTCAGGTTGGTGCATGGCTAACTCAACCACACCATGTCGCACCTGTTCGAGCGTTAATGAGGGGTGGTTATAGCAAAATTGTACTTCGTCACCAAGACACCAGGGCCTGTCGAAGCTCATACTGCCATCAGCGTGTAGCTCCGTTACCGTGCAAACCTCCTTGCGCCCCAAGCTTTCTCGATACAAAGGAAAGCTGAGCAGTTGACTCAGCGTCACATCATGGCCATCCGCCAAATAACGCTTGTATACGTCCAACGCTTTCTGTTCACCTAAGCAATACAAGCGCGTTCCTTTTGCATGGGTGACTTTATGTGGCATGCCAATCGGGTTCCATTCCGAATACGCATCTGTCCATAGCTTCAAGGTATCGCTGTGCAAAGCTACGGCAACCACAGCGTTATCGTAAACTCGGTTTTGATATAGCACCCAACAGCCATCATCAATACTCTGTGCCAACCCTCCAGAGATCACGACTTCTTCACTGGCGAAGGTTTGAAACAAGGGATAGTCACGTCGTTCAATTTGCACAGCAAAGCTGAGGATCACTTGCGAATTGTGCTGCAACAGAAGCGAGCGTTTGAGCTCTCCACCATCAATATCGGGGGAGTAAGAGTAGGTTTGGACGGCAGAAGTAAGCGTGGTTTGTTCGAACTCAGTCACACTGATCAGGCAGCCAGAGGTAAATATCTCCCCCTCCAGAATGACATTACGCGTACTATGCCCCATGACATGAGCATTCGGCAGCAACAATAAAACAGCGTCCGCAAGTGTGGTCGTAAAGTCGCGTGATTGAGTCGACAATATTTGCACTAAATATTGTTTACTTGAAGAGAACTGAGAAGTGACTAAAAAGTCATTTAACTGACTGACATCATAAACCAGTTTTGAAAAAGCTCGCATGCACCTACCACTGCCGTAACACTATCTTCACCACGACGTGTGGCGTTACTCTTTTTACTTAATAGTGAATAATTTACGTGGCTTTACGCTGCTTTTCTAGACACAAAATGAGATTAGAATGGATTAATGCGAAAGCAATTAAAAAAGTGTGAGTAACGGCTGCAAACTATTGATTTCAATATCAGGTAAAGTACGTGTTTTTGAATGGTTAATGACATTTTTATTCATATCATTGAACCAACAAGCCGCAAAACCAGCCGACTTTGCACCATGCACATCCGTGGTTAGGTGATCACCGACATGCAGAATATTCTCTGCTGGAATATCCAAGAACCGTTTCGCCTTAGCAAACATATCGGTGGCGGGTTTCGCCAACCCATCAGGCCCTGCTTTGAGTACACATTGAAAATACGGCGTTAAGCCAATTTTATCTAAATCGACGTTTCCGTTTGTGATCGCCACGAGCGGAACTCGCTCTCCCAATTGTGTCAAAACATCTAAGCTTGATTGGGGCACTTCAAACTGACTGCGCCAATCCAAAGCGAGCTGCACACCCTCTTCAGCTGCGGCTTGAGCTTGCGCTTCATCATAGCCAACTGAAAGAAAACCATGCTTTAGCTGCACTAAACGCCAAAGCGTCACATCGCTTCTAAGATCCGGTCTCTGCTGGAGCACATGTTTTTTTACCTGCATCCAATCAGCCTTATCCATGTGCGCCACGGCAGGATGTGTTTGCTGCAACCAAGCCAGCAACTCACGCTCCATACGGATAATCACCGGGTAATTGTCATACAGCGTGTCATCAAGATCGAAGGTCATGGCCTTAATGGGCTCAATACGGCGATAGAATTTCATACTTCGGCTCACTCCCCGTTCTTTTTACGTGCGCGTGGGTGGGCTTGGTCGTAGGCTTGCGCTAAATGTTGGAAATCCAAGTGCGTGTAGATTTGGGTCGTCGAAATGTTCTCGTGCCCTAAAAGCTCTTGCACCGCACGTAAGTTATTGCTGGATTCGAGCATATGTGTCGCAAACGAGTGACGCAATTTATGCGGACTAATATGGCTCGCCACAGACTGTTTCTGTCCCCATTCTGCCATACGTTTTTGCACACTACGGTGCGAAATACGCGTTCCGAGTTTAGACACAAACAAGGCGGGTTCACCTGGCGCAGCAAGGTCGCCCCTGACTTTCAACCACTTGGCAACCCATTCAGTTGCCATGCCAGAGAATGGGACTTTCCGTTCTTTATCGCCTTTACCGATAACACGAAGCTCGCCACTGCGCAGTTGTACATCACGTACATCCACACTCACCAACTCAGCCAAACGCAAGCCTGCACCGTACATCAGCTCCATCATGGCGCGATCACGCACAGCCAACGGGTCGTCTTCGTTGACCTCAAGCAGTTGGCTCACTTCATCAACATCGAGATTTTTCGGCAACGGGCGCTTTTTACGTGGCGCTGAAACCCCTTTGGCAGGGTTAGCTGACATCTCGCCACGCAGAATAAGGAAATCGAAAAAGCTACGCAGCGATGAGAGGCGCGTCGCCAAACTGCTGGCTTTCATGCCTTCCCGCATGCCCTTACCTGCTAATTGGCGCACCCAGCCTGCATCCACTTGAGACCAATCTTTAAGTCCCATTTCAGCCAAGTGCTGCGCCATGGTTTCTAGCTGCTGTTTGTAATTGCGTTGAGTATGCAGGCTGAGCCCCTTTTCGCTTCGTAAGAATTCATAGAAGCGCTCAAGAGGCTTTTGCAGACTATTTGGCAGAGGAGTGTTGGGAGTTGTCGTCATCGTAACTTTGCCATACCAATGTTTGAGCGAGATGTGCCACTACTAATGATAGGTGACGCAAAAACAAGGTATCCATATCTGGTTGAAAATGACCGCCATCCTCACTAGAGAACGCAAGCACGCCCAGTGTTTGCTGTTTCACGAGCGGTAGTACCACATAGGACCCCATTTCCGGCACATCCATATTGCCAAACAAAGCTTCACGATCCACTTTTCTCAGACGCCCTAAGTACGCATCTTTGCCATTTAAGTGAGTGGTCGCAAAACGTTGATAACTTTCCTTACTCAATTGAATCGATGCGTCGCATTGACTAAACAATCGAACAAACGCGCGTAAGCCAAGTGCTTTAGCTTTCTCTTCAATAGAATGAATGACTTGTTTAAAGTCACCACACTTTAGAATCTGCCCCTGCAAATCCATAAATTCGTAAAAGGTGCGATCATTGTTCGCCGCAAGCGACATCAGTGTGGTGATCTCTTCCTCTAACTCTTCAATGCGCTGACGTTGGCGATTCATTTGTATGTGCACCAAAGACACCGCACCCAAGTCTGAGTGTGGGAAAGATAGACGATCCACAAGCTCTGGACGCTGCACAAAAAAATCGGGATGATCTTTGAGGTACTCGGCCACCACTTCAGCCGTTAAGGCATCTGCTTCTACTTGAGACAAACCGTTTCCTTTTTCTTCTACTAGCAAGACAATTGACCATCAAATACATGCGTTGTAGGTCCGGTCATAAACAACGGCTTACCCGGACCTTGCCACGCAATTCGCAGTTCACCACCTGGTAGAGAAACCTTAACGTTTTCATCCAACAGACCCTGAAGAATCCCTACCGCTACCGCCGCGCATGCGCCACTACCACAAGCTTGTGTTTCACCTGCGCCTCGCTCGTAAACTCGAAGACGAATATGGTCACGACTCACCACCTGCATAAAGCCAGCGTTGACGCGCTCTGGAAAACGCTCGTGCGACTCAAGCAGCGGGCCTAATGTATCGACATCAGCAGTATCCACGTCATCGACCACCGTCACCACATGCGGGTTACCCATGCTTACCGCGCCACAGAACAGCGTTTTTTCACCAGCGCGCATGATATAGGTTTTCTCTTTTTGCTTGGCTTTGAAAGGAATTTTGTTCGGCTCAAACTCTGGCACACCCATGTTGACCGTCACTTCTCCATCATCTTCGATGTTGAGAATCATCTTTCCTTTTTTGGTGCTCACGCTGATACTGTATTTATTGGTCAACCCTTTCAAGCGAACAAAGCGCGCGAAGCAGCGCGCGCCATTCCCGCACTGCTCGACTTCACTACCATCGGCATTGAAAATCCGATAATGGAAATCAGTTTCAGGGTCGTAAGGGGCTTCTACCACGAGCAATTGGTCAAAACCAACGCCGGTATGACGATCCGCCAAACGGCGGATCAGGTCTTGCGAGAAAAACACGTTCTGGGTAATACAGTCGACGACCATGAAGTCGTTGCCCAAACCGTGCATTTTGGAAAAGTGGAAATGCATTTGTTGTGTGTTACTCCGGTAGAATCTGTTCCAGCTGCCACAAACTGGTCAGCTCCTCACGCTGGCGAACTAAGTGGCTTTGTTTACCATCCACCATTACTTCTGCCGCTCGGGTACGAGTATTGTAGTTCGAAGACATCACAAAACCATAGGCACCAGCTGAACGAACCGCGAGTAGATCACCTTCTTGCAAAACGAGTGCGCGATCTTTACCCAAGAAGTCGCCGGTTTCACAAATAGGGCCAACCAAATCGTAAGTCTGTGCTTCACCCGTGCGCGGCGAAACTGGCACGATATCTTGCCATGCTTGGTATAGTGCAGGACGCATCAAGTCGTTCATTGCCGCATCGATGATGGCAAAGTTCTTGTGCTCAGTATGTTTTAAAAACTCAACACGCGTTAGCAAGATACCTGCATTCGCAGCAATTGCTCGGCCCGGCTCAAAAATCAGCTCCAAGTCTTGGTGATTTTCAAGACGACCTAGTAACGCTTTGGCGTAATCTGAAGGCTGTGGTGGTAACTCATCACGATAGACCACACCCAAACCACCGCCGACATCAAGGTGACGAATGTTAATGCCTTGCGCTTTTAAATCATCAATCAGAGCTAATAAACGGTCTGTCGCGTCGATAAATGGGTCGATATTGGTCAGCTGAGAACCAATGTGGCAGTCGATGCCTTGCACATTCAAGTTCGGCAGGCTTTGCGCGAATTTATAAACATCTGGCGCACGATCAAATGCAATGCCGAATTTATTGTCGCGAAGACCAGTCGAAATGTAAGGGTGTGTTTTCGCGTCGACATCTGGATTGATACGCAGAGAAATTGGCGCAATCACACCAAGCTCACCCGCAACCTTATTCAAACGTTCTAGCTCGGGCTCAGATTCAACGTTGAAACATTTGATACCCAGCTCAAGAGCACGCTTCATTTCTGCAGGTGTTTTCCCAACACCCGAGAAGACGACTTTCTTCGGATCACCGCCTGCGGCAATCACACGCTCAAGTTCACCACCTGATACGATATCAAAGCCCGAACCCAAACGCGCCAGTGCGTTCAATACGCCTAGGTTTGAGTTCGCTTTCACCGCGTAGCAAACTAGATGAGGATGTTGACCCACAGCACTATCAAACGCCTTCCAGTGGCGCTCTAGCGTGGCTCGAGAATATACGTAAAGAGGAGTGCCATATTGCTCTGCAAGAGCTTGAAGTGGGACGTCTTCGGCCCAAAGCTGGCCATCATCCTGATAGTTGAAGTAATCCAAAATTCGCTTCCCTTATTTTATTCGACTGCTGAACCCTAATTTCACCCTAAGGCGCGGTTATTTATTGTGATTGCTCATTCTGTTGAGTGTCATCTGGAATGTATAGTGAGCCAGACTGGCCACATCCCGCTAACGTCGCGGCAACCATCACAAACAACACAGTAACTAATTTTTTCATTTCGCATATCGTGATTATTGAATCAATGCCCCCTATAATCGCACCACACTCAGGAAAAGCAATAGGATAGACGGATGAACGATACTGAATTTCATCAACTGGTGGATGCACAGATGCAAATCATCGAAGAATCCATCGATGATTCAGGCGCAGACATTGATTACGAAGTCACTGGCAACGTAATGACATTGGAATTTGAAGACCGCAGCCAAATCATCATTAACCGCCAAGAGCCGATGCATGAGATCTGGCTAGCGTCCAAATCTGGTGGTTTCCACTTCAAGCTTATTGAAGATAAATGGACCTGCTCAAAAACGGGCATGGAGCTATTTGAAATGGTGAAGCAAGAGTGTGAAAAGCACGCGGGCGAAGCCATTGATTGGGCATAATGCTGGTCAATCGTCACCAAAACAAAAAGAGCACCGAAGTGCTCTTTTTGTTTATTGATACGGGTTTAATTACGCGTTCACCGCTTTCGTCGGACGATGCGGTGAGCACCCATCATTGCGATAAGGGATGATATAAGCATTGCCCTCTTCAGGATGGATAATCTGGTAGTACTGCGGCAGGTTAAAGTTGATAAATTTCGACGCAACACGACTGTCATCTTTTACGGATGTGTAAAAGCTGTTCACAGACGAAATCATCTCGTCTTTGGAGCCACTAAACTGGTGATACACTTCAACTTGGTTTGACTCATCCAACACATAAATATTGAAGCCATCTTCATTATCTTCAAAGAAGAATTGCACCAGACCTTCACTGGCAAAACCATCCACCGCTTCTGGCATTTGATACTCTTGCTCACGATCGAGCATTAATAGCGGCGAGCCTTTAAGTTTGTTAGTAGAAATGCTGCGATAGAAATCAATGGAGTTTTCTAACTTCTGCACCGACACACCACGACGTTCAAAGAACAGCCCGTAAGTTTGGTTACCAAGGCGCATCGCTTTAAAGCGGCGGCGTTTTTCTTGCTCTACTGGCTTCAAGCGTAAGTCGATACATTCCGCTAAAAGCTGGTAGACCATATTACGCATCACACCACGCATGTTCTTCGCATAACAGAACACATCCACCGATTCTGGTGGCAACGCGTCTTGGTGCATTTTGCCCAGAATGGTTTTCAGTGCGTCCAGCATCGCCGTTTCCCCTTTGAAATGCAGCGTACGCACTTCATGCCAGGAGTTACGGTAAACCAAGTCGACACTGCCGACTAAGTTTTTATGTTCCGGACCAAAACTGAAGATATCGGTATTTTTTACATCCACTTTCAGTGAACGGCCCGAAAGCTCTGACGTAGGATCATTTTCAAAGTTGATGAACATCGCTAGCTGGCTTATTTCACATGGGCTCGCTAATGCCTGCATCGTCGGACGGCGCTTACGCAGCGCAAAGGTATTTCGTAAGTCGCTCACCATTTGGTAGAACTTATCGATATCCAGTTGCGCTTCACGCACCACCGCGTGCAAACGAGTCGACTCGGTGATTAAACCATTAAAGAATGCCCAAGAGACTAACTTGCTCAAGTATTCATGATGTTCTAAGTATGGCTGCCCCAAAATGCGGTGCGCGATCAGAGGTTGTTTATAGAGATACCAACCAGACTTGTTCACACCACCATCTTTCACTTCGATGAAGCTTAAATCCGGTTCATGCAAATCAGGGGAAATCTGCGGGTTGAGCAACGTCACTTTGCCCGGCAATACTTCAAAAGCAGCGTAAAGCTTACGAGCCAAAATACTGATGTCTTGCGGGCTGATAGCGGAGGTAATGTCGTTGCGACGCGCAAATTGAATCAAATTACGGTAGCTCTGCATCAACGCATCCAGCAACGCATGATGCACCACTTTTACCTGTTCAACTTTCCAGTTGCGGCGATCATCAAGCTCAGCAACAACGCTGGCATCCCAATCCCATTTTGCAATCATGTCGCTCAGCGCTTCACGGCGCCAAGCCACTGAACCGACATCCGGTTCACGCGACAACTTTTCATGTGTTTTGAGATAGAAGCAACGGCGCACCAAATCCAAACGAGTGTCGTCTTGGATTCGCTCTAAATAGCGAGTCACTTTTTCCAGCATTAAGTAGTACGCATCCATGCCGTAGAGGTCTGGCTCATGGGCAAAGAAACGACGTTTGGTGTCGATGCTTAACAGTTGCGTATGCGGGTATTCCCACGAATAAGCTTCAAGCAGAATGGCTTTTAATACCGATTTGTAGGGAGAATCGATACTTTTGTATAGCTGCCACAAGTTCGAGCCGAAGTACTCTTCAGCAGGAATACGGTTCAATTTGCCAAAGTCGATCCATTCACAACAGTCAATGTAACCTTCACTGCACAATTGAGAAACATACTCGTCGTAACACTCTTCCATTTCTGGCGGCACTATTTGCCATAATAAACGCTGTCCTGCAATACGCACCGCGCTGCGATAGAATTCATCAAGCAAAAGTAAGTGCTGAGATGAGCCACAGTTATCACCCGTCATCTCTTCAGAATGGTTGCTTCTAAAGCGTTCTTCATCCATTAAGAAGAAGTTCGCCTCCACCCCTTGGCTTTGTGCCCAGTCGGTGATCAGCAAGCATTTATTGGTCAGCAATTCTCGCTCGTCACAATCCATATCTGGCGAAATACACACCCAAATATCTAAATCACTAGAAGTACTTTGACCAATCGATGAGGTACTGCCCATGGTGTATAAGCCCAAGATAGCCGGTTTCTCTGCCGTCTTAAGTGGCTGACCAATCGCAAGTTGAATGTCATCAATGAATTGCTGCTGAATGCTATTTAGCGCCAGCCCATGTACACCAAACGGGACATCGGCATCGTAATAGCCAGGAATCACAGGGTGGTTGTAGTTCAACAAGGCAGGAATCAAGTGGAAGACTTGCTGGCTTTGCGAATCCATAAGCGCCAGCGCGCGATCAACTCGCTGCTGATTCAAATTATCTAGTCGCTGAATGATTTTTTGGGTGTAAGCCTGCAAGGGGAATTCCTTGGTTGAACAATCACGAAAATCTGCTGACGTTTTAAACCAAAACGGCCTAAAAACGTGATCAATTTAACACTTTTATTGGTGCGGGTAAAGTTTCACGCCCACGCACCACTCAGGATGCAAAACCATACTTTAGTCACAAAATTAATCGCGCGGTAGTGTCGCTCTTATTACCTATTACTAATAATAGTCCTTAGTCTAATTGAGAATCCAGTCACACTATTTTCATAACGTCATGTAATTCCATTCATAGCTCTCAGAGATAACGAACTAACAGTAAGCATTTCTTGATGAGAATGGTAGGATAAACCCAAATCCAAACAGCATTGAGAAGATCATGACACAATCCACACCGATTCGCATTGCAACTCGAAAAAGCCCTCTTGCTTTATGGCAAGCTTACTTTGTTAAAGACGCCCTTCAAGCCGCTCACCCAGGCTTGGAAGTCGAGTTAGTAACCATGGTGACCAAAGGTGACGTGATTTTAGATACACCACTAGCAAAAGTTGGCGGCAAAGGCTTGTTCGTAAAAGAGCTTGAAGTCGCGATGCTAGAAGGACGTGCAGACCTCGCCGTTCACTCAATGAAAGACGTGCCCGTCGATTTCCCAGAAGGCCTTGGCCTCGTGACCATTTGTGAGCGTGAAGATCCTCGTGATGCCTTCGTCTCTAATACCTATAGCCACATTGATGAGCTCCCTCAAGGTGCCGTGGTTGGTACTTGCAGTTTGCGCCGTCAATGCCAACTGAAAGAATATCGTCCAGATATCATCATTAAAGAGCTTCGCGGTAATGTGGGCACTCGCCTTGGTAAGTTAGATGCGGGTGAGTATGACGCAATCATTCTTGCTGCGGCTGGCCTTAAACGATTGAAACTTGAAGAGCGCATTCGTAGCTTTATCGAACCAGAGCAATCACTACCAGCGGTAGGCCAAGGTGCTGTCGGTATTGAGTGCCGCCTTGACGATGAAAGACTGCTTAAGCTGCTTGAGCCACTTAACCACCAAGACACCGTAGACCGCGTTTTGTGTGAGCGCGCAATGAACCTTACGCTAGAAGGCGGCTGTCAGGTACCGATTGGCAGCTATGCCCTACTAGACGGCGACAACATTTGGCTACGCGCATTAGTTGGCGAACCAGATGGCAGCGAAATTGTTCGTGGTGAAATCCGTGGCCATCGTAAAGACGGCGAAACGTTAGGAGTGCAGTTAGCCAATGAACTACTGGGTAACGGCGCTCGTGAAATCCTAACTAAGCTGTACGCAGATCACGAATAATCATGGCAGTGTTGGTCACTCGGCCGGGAGAGCAAGGTAACGCGCTTTGCTCTCTGCTCGAAAGGCACGGCATTTCCGCATATCACCATCCTCTGATCGACATTGTCGCCGATCTCACGGACACGCACCTCTCTAAACATCTACATCAAGCTCAAATTGTTATCGCTGTTAGTCGACATGCAGTGCAATGTGCACAGCAAATCTTAGCCAGCAACGGGATGTCATGGCCGAAACAAGCTATTTACCTTGCCGTTGGTCAAAAAACAGCACACTATTTAAGCAAATGTACCCAACAGAAAGTACACTATCCCCAAGTCAGTGATAGTGAACACTTATTGCGACTGCCAGAGCTCAACAATGTGGCACAACAACAAGTTCTTATCCTTCGTGGTAACGGCGGAAGAGAGCTGATCAAAGATGTATTGGTGAGACGTGGCGCAAAAGTTCACTATAGTGAGACTTACAAGAGAGAATTCATCCCATTCGATCCAGTAAGCTGTGTCTCACTATGGAAAACCCTACAAATTGACCAGATCATCGTCACCAGTGGTGAGCAACTGGATTATTTGTGCAGCCAATTGACGTCAGAGCAATTGACTTGGCTTAATCAACAAGAGTTGTATATCCCCAGTCAGCGTATCGCTGACATCGCACTTCAAAGGGGGTTCTCTCGGGTGAGATGCACGGGAAGCGCATCCAACCAAGAATTACTGGCGGCTCTCCAGCCCTAGCTACACAGGATATAGGCATGACAAGTAAAAATAACGACCAAAAAAATAACGATAAAAACCTTTCCGAAGAAACCTCATCGGCACCGCTAGCCGAAAAAAGCACATCACAGCAGGATGCGGCCCCTAAAAAAGAACAGCCAAAAGTGGCCGAGCCCCCAAAAACAGCCGAGCCAGCCAAAGTCGAATTTGAAGAAAAACAAGGCAAGCGCGGAGTAAAACTAGGCACAGTCGCTATCATCTTATCGATTATTTTTGGCGGTGGCCTCGCATACAAGCTACATCAGCAGCAAGCCGATTACCAAGCGCAGATCGCCCAACTAAAAAGTCAGCTAGAAAGCACTCAAGCTTCCATGAAGCAAGAGCTCAGCCGGGTACAAGAAGAAACCATCGAGAAAGCAACGACCGTGACACACAAAGCGGCAGTGGTACTGGGACAGCAACAGAAGAGCATTGAAAGCTTACAGCTCGCCGTTGCCGATGTGAAAGGTCGTCGACCAAACGACTGGCTACTTGCTGAAGCCGATTACCTCGTCAAATTAGCAGGTCGTAAACTGTTCTTAGAGCATGACGTAGAAAGCGCCACTCAACTAATGGAAAGTGCTGATCAACGCATTGCAGCACTGAATGACCCTAGCCTCGTCAAACTACGTAAAGCAATGGCGAACGATATCACCAAACTTCGTACTATCCCGCTGATTGACCGTGATGGATTGGTACTACGCTTAACTGCTCTGCAACAGCAAGTAGACAAGCTACCTCTCGCCAATGCACTACTCCCAGAAGCAGAAGTCGTAGAGAACACTGAAGTGTCTGAAGATATTGCAAACTGGCAAGATAACTTAATGACCTCTCTGAAGGACTTTTCAGAAAACTTCATTACCTTCCGCACGCGCGATGGTAACGTCATTCCACTGCTTTCTCCTGAGCAACACTTTTACCTAAAAGAAAACATCAAAGCCAAATTGGAGACCGCAATAAAAGCGGTGTACCAAGAGCAAGGTGAAATTTACACCACGTCTCTAAAAACGGCCGACAAATGGGCATTAGCTTTCTTCAACCAAGACGATAATTCCGTTAAAGAGTTCAACAAAACTGTTAACCAGTTAAGCCAGCAAAACATTCAAGTGGAATACCCAACGAAACTGCAAAGTCAGTCTCAACTATCAGATGTCATCCGTGAGCGCCTACGTCGCGAAGTCACAACGATGACAGGTATGGAGGATAAGTAATGTTTCGTCTTATTTTCCTATTTGTTGTACTAGGTGCAGGACTATTTGTTGGCACTCAATTTTCTGGTCAGCAAGGCTATGTACTCATCTCCATCGCTGAGAAAACGATCGAGATGAGCGTAACGACATTGGTCGTATTCGTTATCGCAGCACTCGCAGGTCTTTTTCTACTTGAGTACCTAATTAAAAAGCTAGTTTACGCAAGTTCTACAACATGGAACTACTTCAGCGTGCGCAAAATGCGCCATTCCCGTCGATACACCAATGAAGGCATTATTAAACTCCTTGAAGGAGACTGGAAAGGTGCCGAGAAGAAAGTAACTCGCTGGGCAAATCATCACGATATGCCGCTGCTTTGCTACTTGGTTGCGTCTGAAGCCGCACAAGGCCAAGGTGATAAAGCGAAACGAGATCACTACCTAGAGCTAGCAAGCCAGCAAGAGAATGCTCATCTCGCAGTAGAGCTGACTCGAGCGAAACAATTTATCCGCGACAACGAGTTCGAGGCTGCTTTCGATACTTTGCAATCGTTAAAAGGTCAGTATGCGAGTAATTCGATTGTATTGAACTTGCTGAAAACAACGTACATGCAGCTAAAATTGTGGCAACCTCTTATTGACCTCTTGCCACAATTAACCAAAGCAAAACTCATCACGGAAGAAGAACACGCAGAGCTGATTCAAAAGGCGCAATGCGGCTTACTCCATGAAGTAGCACAGCAGCAAGGTAGCGAAGGGCTTATCTCTCATTGGAATGGCCTTGCACGCAAAGTAAAACAAGACACACACCTAGTCGCCTGTTTTGCTCGTGAGTTGATAGCCCGGAAAGCAGATGCTGAAGCCTTTACTGTGCTAAAAGAAGCATTGAAAAAACAACCGGCTCCTGAGCTTTATCAACTACTGCCAGATCTAAACCTGCCAGATATCCACCCTGTCGTGGTTTTCTTAGAGGGAGTAGTGAAGAAAGAGCCAGATAACGCCGCTGCGCATAGCGCATTAGCGCACTTCTATTTCCGTCAAGAGAAGTGGCAAGAAGCCCAAGACCACTTCGAGATCGCCTTAAAGCTTCGCTCTGACGTCTCTGATTATGCATTCCTAGCAGATACACTAGAGAAGCAGAATCTAACTAAAGCCGCTCACGAAGTCTCTCGTAAAGCTCTCACGCTCGTCCAGAACGACTAAGTAGCGGTCATCTAACCAAGCCGGCAGTTTACTGTCGGCTTTTTTATTGCCTGTCACTCATCAACACTACACAAACCTGCAATATCCACTAGAGCTAATGCCCTGTAATCGCCTAAACTTCTTTGGGAAGCCCCAGCAAAGCTTCTTTAGTTCGTTCCCAGAAGCACTCCATTAAGCTCACTAAAATCCTCTAAAAAATAGCTTGCTCACTTTCTTCAAAATCTAAGCTTCTAGGAAGGAGCTCTACTAACAAAATGTAGATAACTTGGAATAGAGTAGGAAGAAAAAATAGGCACATAAGCTCCGATACTCTCCATTCTCTTTAGTGAGGACTGTCCTATACAATACTTAGAACGTGTTTATTGTACCAACCAGGGCAAGATAGCGAAGAGCCACTAGGTAACACTAAGAGCGCTAACGCACGTAATATAGAGTAAAGGCACGTCCCTTGTTAACAGAAACACTTCACCCTTAGAGGTAGGAATGCCAATACTCAGACTTGATGGCTCTCGTTAGAAGATAAAGTTATGAACTTCTGTCGCAGCACAACCCGTGGATAACGAGAACGCGCTTAAAGCAAGGCTTCTCAAGTGACATAGTGCAGGGATACCTAGTCCGGGGATACGATCAGCTAAGGGATTGATTCCAGTCCCTAACGAATTTCCAAGCGTCAGAAACGAAGAAAGCCTCGCTATTTCTAGCGAGGCTTCTGAATAGTGGCGGAGAGATAGGGATTTGAACCCTAGATACGCTATTAACGTATGCCGGTTTTCAAGACCGGTGCTTTCAACCACTCAGCCATCTCTCCACAAATTGTCATCAACAGATTAGTACACCGATGATGTTGTTACTTGTCTATGCAAATAACGATATTTAAAGCCTGGCGATGTCCTACTCTCACATGGGGAAGCCCCACA
>NZ_SHOE01000025.1:0-66498 GCF_012275705.1 Vibrio chemaguriensis | reverse complement strand
AGGTTCGAACTCGTGACCTCAACCTTGGCAAGGTTGCGCTCTACCAACTGAGCTAGTGTCGCATCAACAACGTTTCCGCTGTTTAGGGCTGCGAATTATAAGAGCATTTTTTTGTGATGCAAGTCCTTCCTTCAAAAAAACTTTATTTTTTTACTGAACGATGAAAAAGCAATCAAAAGCGATATAAATTACAACAATTTGGATCGCAACCTTAACAGTTAAATCTTGAAAATAGTACCACGATAGTACTTGAGTTCTGCAATCGACTCGCGAATGTCGTCCAAGGCCAAATGTGTTCCCTGTTTTGTGAACCCATTTAATACTTCAGGTTGCCAACGACGCGCCAATTCTTTAAGAGTGCTGACGTCAACATATCGGTAATGAAAGAACTCTTCTAATTCCGGCATGTGTTTGTACAAGAAGCGACGATCCTGCCCAATGCTGTTACCACATATTGGCGACGCCCCTTTCGGCACCCATTTTTCTAAGAATTCAATGGTTTGTGCGACCGCATCTTGTTCTGAGATTTTACTGCTGCGAACGCGTTCCACCAAGCCGCTTGCCGTATGCGTATTGGTGCACCAATCGTCCATTTTCGCTAGCTCTTCTTCCGGCTGATGAATCGCTAATACTGGACCTTCAGCCAAAATATTTAGCTCGCTATCCGTGACAATAGAAGCAATTTCAATGATTTTGTGCGTTTCAGGATCAAGCCCTGTCATCTCTAAATCAACCCAAATTAGGTTTTGATCGCTAAAGGACATGGTTACGCCGCCTATTTGTTTATCGATAAAAGAGGTACTATACCTCAAAATACGGGAAACACGATACTCACTCAGAGCCAAGATCACGGCTCAACCATTTGAGTAAATTCACATAAAGTACAGAATTGTGGCAAAGAAGAAAAAGTTAACCAAAGGTCAAGTGCGACGCGTACGCAGCAACCAACAAAAGCGTTTAAAAAAGCAAGAAGAGTCCATCCAGTGGGATGAAAACATGCTAGGCGCAAGCAAACAAGGTCTAGTGATCACTCGTTTTGGCCAGCACGCGGATATTGAAGACCTTGAAACGGGCGAGATTCAACGCTGTAACCTTCGCCGTGGTATCGAATCTTTAGTATCTGGCGATCGAGTTTTATGGCGCGAAGGCTTGGAGTCTATGGCTGGCATTTCTGGCGTTGTTGAAGCGGTAGAACCTCGTTCTTCAGTGCTCACTCGTCCAGATTACTACGATGGCCTAAAGCCCGTAGCTGCCAATATTGATCAAATGGTCATTGTCTCCTCGGTACTGCCCGAGCTATCACTGAATATTATTGACCGTTACCTCGTAGCATCAGAAACACTGAATATCGCACCATTGCTGGTCTTAAACAAAGTCGATCTTCTAGAAGCCGATGATCGTGCAATGTATGAAGAATGGCTCAAAGAATATGAACGCATTGGCTATAAAGTGCTTCTGGTCAGCAAGAAGTCGGGAGAAGGCATTGCTGAACTAGAAACCCTGCTGCGTGACCGCATTAATATCTTTGTTGGTCAATCAGGCGTAGGGAAATCCAGCTTAGTCAACGCGTTAATGCCGGAACTAGAGAGCGAAGTGGAAGAAGGCGAAGTTTCCGAGAACTCTGGCTTAGGCCAACACACCACGACAGCAGCGCGCTTGTATCATATTCCGACGGGTGGCGACTTGATCGACTCGCCTGGAGTGCGTGAATTTGGGCTTTGGCATTTGGAAGCAGAAGAAGTAACGAAAGCATTCGTTGAATTCCGACCATACTTAGGCGGTTGTAAGTTCCGAGATTGTAAGCACAATGACGACCCTGGCTGCCTTCTACGTGAAGCTGTTGAGAAAGGGGAAATCAACGAAACTCGCTTTGAAAACTACCATCGCATTTTGGAAAGCATGGTTGAAAACAAAGCAAACCGTCAGTATTCACGCAATAAGAAAGCCGATCTGTAATTAAGTTAAGACTGTAACTGTGTAAAAAGTCTTCACCTAATACTGACAAGCAAATTAAATTTCAGTAACATCACGCGCCCTAAAGCGCGAATCTAACAGAAGTATCGGAATTAAAGATGGACAAGTTTAAAGTTGGACTGCAGTACTGGATCCCACAACACGGCCTCACTCGCCTAATGGGTAAACTGGCTTCAGCAAAAGCTGGCGGTCTAACAACAGCAGTTATTCGTTGGTTTATCAAACAATACAATGTGAACATGGATGAGGCGAAGCACTCAGATCCTAAGCATTTTAAAACGTTCAACGAGTTTTTCGTTCGTGAGCTAAAAGAGGGCGCACGCCCAATTTCTGAAGGCGAAAACGTCATCACTCACCCAGCCGACGCTTGTGTTAGCCAATTTGGCCCTATTGAAGATGGTCAACTTATCCAAGCAAAAGGTCATCACTTCTCAGCGCAAGAACTGCTGGGCGGTGACGCGAATTTAGCAAACGAATTTAAAGATGGATCTTTTGCCACGCTGTACCTGTCTCCGCGCGATTACCATCGTGTACACATGCCGTGTGACGGCACACTGCGCCAAATGATTTACGTACCTGGTGACCTGTTCTCGGTAAACCCACTTACGGCAGAAAACGTTCCAAATCTATTCGCACGTAACGAGCGTGTGGTGTGTATCTTTGACACTGAGTTTGGTCCAATGGCACAAGTGCTTGTTGGTGCGACAATTGTTGGCAGCATTGAGCAAGTGTGGGCTGGCACGATCACTCCGCCTCGTGGCAATACTGTCTACAAATGGGATTACCCAGCTGAGGGTGACAAGGCCGTGATCTTGAAAAAAGGCGAAGAGATGGGCCGCTTCAAACTGGGCTCTACTGTTATTAACCTGTTTGCCAAAGACGCGATTGAGTTTGACGCAAGCATGGAAAACGGTAAGCCAACCGTAATGGGCACACCTTACGCCTTGAAAAAATAAGCAAAACCCCGTTAAAAGAGCCCTTTCTCAAGGGCTCTTTTTATTGATAAAAAGCAAAATTCCGTTCAAAATTTAGCCTCTATTTCTCAAACTCATACCTGCCTCTAAGACCTTCATTCCACAATCAATTATCCTGCGCTTAGGATGAATATTTAGAGGGGCAGCCAATGCCAAAGATGAGTGTAAACACGCTGGCGAAATTGCTGGTGTGCTTTTTAATTCCGCTCGGTGTTTTGATGATGCCGATTGATGCTATTCCTATTGATGATCTTACTTTAATTCAGCATCGCCTGTTGGCTATTTTTCTTCTTGCTGCCCTACTTTGGGTTCTTGAGCCGGTCCCCGTTTTTGCTACGTCCATTCTTATTATCGCTCTTGAACTGATCATGATATCGGATAAAGGTTTGCATCTATTTCGCAATCCACCAGCGGGGCATGATTTAGGAGAGTTAATTGCTTACACTGATATTTTCTCTGCCTTCTCTTCACCGATCATTATTCTTTTTATGGGTGGGTTTGCCCTCGCCATCGCGGCTTCCAAATACGAACTCGACAACAATCTCGCCCGAGTACTACTAAAACCATTCGGCACACAACCTAAGTTCATCATGCTGGGTTTGATGCTCATTACCGCCGTTTTTTCAATGTTCATGTCCAACACTGCCACGACGGTCATGATGTTGGCGCTGCTCGGTCCAATCGTCGCTTCTGCACCTAAAGGGGATCTAGGGATTAAAGCGCTGGTGCTGTGCATTCCAATTGCCGCGAATACTGGCGGCATTGCAACTCCGATAGGCACGCCACCTAACGCAATAGCGCTCCAATACCTCACCGGAGAAAACGCCATAGACTTCCTATCCTGGATGACAATGGGCCTACCATTTGTGCTGATACAACTCACTGTTGCTTGGTTTTTGTTGCAGAAGCTGTTTCCGTCCAGCGAACCAGAAATGAAACTAAAGCTGGATGGTACGTTCAAAAAGAGCTGGCGCGCGATCGTCGTCTACATCACTTTTTCACTAACCATTGTGCTTTGGATGACGACAAAAGTGCACGGCATGAACACGTATGTTGTTGCGATTATCCCGCTGGCGGTGTTCACGTTAACGGGCATTATGGGAAAAGAAGAACTCAAGCTGATTAACTGGGATGTTTTATGGCTGGTTGCCGGTGGTATCGCAATTGGTATTGCCTTAGACAAAACAGGCTTAGCCGAAGCATTAGCACACGCCATTGATTACAGCTTACTATCACCATTTGCCGTTGTCTTTGCCCTATCGGTCGTATGTTGGTTAATGGCGAACTTTATGTCTAATACCGCAACGGCAAACTTATTAATGCCTATTGCTGCCGCTATTGGTACATCCATGCCAAGCCTTATTGCGGTTGGTGGCCTACAAGGTTTACTGGTTGTCGTCGCATTCTCCGCATCACTTGGCATGATCTTACCGGTTTCCACGCCACCAAACTCTTTGGCTTATTCAACAGGCCTAATCGAGAGCAAAGACATGGCGAAAGTGGGGCTGATTCTTGGTTTGATTGGTCTATTTATCGTGTATGGCGCAGTTTTGGTGCTGTTTTAATCGATAAGCTCCGTGACAGAGCTTGTTGTCATGGAGCTGCTCTCCATCTACTGCCCTCACAGAGCGGCTTTTACATCCCATAAATTTCGTGCATATTAAGACTCCTCAAATCTACAAGGACGTCGACACATCATGGGTTACGAATGGCTCGCTTTATGCGCCGCTTTTCTGTGGGCAGTTTCTAGCCTAATTTCGGTCATACCTGCACAACACCTAGGCGCTTTTTCTTACAGCCGCTGGCGCATGGGTTGCACGGCTGTGATCTTATCAACAATGGCCTGGATAACTGGCGGCTGGTTAACGGTTTCTTGGGAACATGTAACGCCAATGATGGCCTCAGGACTGATTGGTATTTTTATTGGCGATACCGCTCTGTTTTCGTGCTTGAATCGTATGGGGCCAAGACAAGCCGGGCTACTGTTTTCCTGCCATGCGGTATTCTCGGCCATTTTGGGCTACTTCTTATTTAGTGAAGTCATGACCACAATAGAACTACTGGGCGCATCATTGGTATTTAGCGGCGTGGTGATGGCGATATTCTTTGGTCGAAGAGGCCAAGTGAATAACGTCTTGGAAGACATTAAAGGTAACATCTGGGTGGGTATTGGACTTGGCTTAACCGCTGCAATGTGCCAAGCATTGGGTGGTATCATCGCCAAGCCAGTAATGCAAACCAGCATTGACCCTGTTGCGGCTTCTGCTATTCGAATGATCAGTGCATTTTTCGCCCACAGCATGTTGTTAGTTCTAGGGGTCAAAGTCGCTCGCTCGACACAACACATTACTTGGAGAGTATTTGGTATTACTGCGCTTAACGGTTTCTTGGCGATGGCCGTCGGCATGACGCTGATCTTATACGCACTGCAAGAAGGAAATGTAGGTATGGTTGCACTGCTATCTTCAACCACGCCAATTATGTTGCTACCGCTGCTCTGGATTTACACTAAACGCCGACCAAACCGATTTGCATGGTTGGGCGCAGCCCTAGCTGTGATTGGTGCTGGCATTTTGGTTCAATAACCTTACAGACCAGCCCTTGTTGCCAGATACAAAAAAGCCCGAGTTTAAACTCGGGCTTTTGTCATTCTGAGTTGTCAGTTAATTATTTAACTAGCACTTCACCCGTCATTTCTGCTGGGATATCTAGACCCGCTAGAGAAAGCATGGTTGGTGCAAGGTCAGACAGTTTGCCGCCTTCTTTGAACTCAACCGCTTTATCACCTACGTAAATAAGAGGAACCGGTAGGTTAGTGTGCGCTGTGTGAGTACCACCCGTTTCTGGGTCAACCATCATTTCTGCGTTACCGTGGTCCGCAGTGATCAGCAGCTGACCACCAACTTCTTTGATTGCTTCAACTACTTTGCCAACACTTTCATCTAGCGCTTCGATTGCTTTCTCAGCTGCTTCGTAAACGCCAGTGTGACCAACCATATCTGCGTTCGGGTAGTTACAGATGATAGTGTCGAACTTACCAGACTTGATCGCCGCAACCAGTTTCTCTGTAAGCTCAGGGGAGCTCATTTCTGGCTGAAGGTCGTAAGTGGCTACTTTTGGAGAAGCAACAAGCTGGCGCTCTTCGCCTTCAAATTCGTTTTCAACACCGCCGTTGAAGAAAAACGTTACGTGCGCGTATTTCTCTGTTTCAGAGATACGTAGCTGAGTTTGACCTTGCTTAGACAGCCACTCACCGTACGTGTTTTCTAGAGACGCTGGTGGGAATGCGATTGCTAGAGGGATATCTGCCGCGTATTGAGTCAACATAACGAAGTTAACTGCCGGGAATACCGCACGCTCAAAACCATCAAAGTCAGGCACGAATGCGCGAGTGATTTGACGAGCTCGGTCAGCACGGTAGTTCATGAAGATAACCGCATCACCGTCTTGCATGATTGCGTCTTCTTCGCCTTCCGCTTTGATGGCTGTCGCTTTCACGAATTCATCGTTCTCTTCACGAGCGTAAGCCGCTTCTAGACCAGCAACGGCGGTTTCTGCTGTGAACTCAGCTTTCGCTTGAGTCAGAAGATCGTAAGCAACTTGAACGCGATCCCAGTTGTTGTCACGGTCCATAGCGTAGTAGCGACCTACTAGAGAAGCAACACGACCTTTACCTAGTTTCGCGAATAGATCTTGGAAACGTTGTAGCGAGTTTTCTGCACTACGTGGTGGCGTGTCACGACCGTCTAGGAAACAGTGTAGGTAGATTTTCTCAGCGCCACGAGCCGCTGCCATTTCAACCGCTGCGTAGATATGGTCTTCATGAGAGTGTACGCCACCTGGAGACATCAGACCCATGATGTGTACCGCTTTCTCTGCTTTAACAGCAGCATCAACTGCTTCAACAAGCGCTGGCGTTTCAGCGAACTCACCGTCAGCGATCGATTTGGTGATACGGGTTAGATCTTGGTATACAACGCGACCTGCGCCAATGTTAGTGTGACCAACTTCTGAGTTACCCATTTGACCATCAGGAAGGCCAACATCCATGCCTGAAGCAGAGATTAGAGTGTGTGGGTTATTCGCAATCAGAGCATCCATTACTGGTGTTTTCGCATTCGCAATTGCGTTACTTGCTGTGTCTTCACGGTAACCGTAACCGTCAAGGATAACTAGAGCCAGTGGCTTCTTAGCTGACATAGTGATGACCTCATCAAATTTAAGTAACTTTTGGCGTAGGGCCTCGCTGCCCTATCTAACCTTGAAACAAAACTAGCGTAATTTTACTACACTTTTTAACCAAAACTGTAGGTTAAGATCAAATAATGTTTGCGATTTATTGTTGCTATCTTACAAGTTAAGCGAACAACGAGTCAGTGCCGACAAACGTGTTCCACAAGCATAGTCATTCCTAATACGCTTTGTACACCCCAGTCTAGGTTCGGTTTTCTTACGCTTCTGATTCTTGTTTTTGCACCTGAAACAGCGCTTATTTAACGCATTATCGAACAAGATTGGTTAGTGCCTATTGTTCGCTTTTTTCGGTAAAACAAAAGTCACTTAAGTCGATAAATCCAATAGGCAAAAACAATCAAGCTACCATAGTCCAATGCGCGGATGGCAATAACATAAAGGGTTTATAGAGATCTCAATTATTCGTTAGAAAATTTTAACCCTCTCGCCTAAGAGGCTTAACCCCGCTATACTCCTGCTTTATTTTTCCGCCAACAGCGTAAGAGCTCAAGACATGCAAGAGTACATTGAATTTTTCCAACAGAACATGATTCTATCTTTGGTTTGGGTAGGTCTTCTTGTCGCCTTTATCATGAACATCGTGAAGTCAGCGACGGCCGCATACAAAGAAATCAACGTAAACCAACTGACTCATCTTATGAACCGTGAAAACGGTGTTGTAGTGGATATCCGCACAAAGGACGAGTTCAAAAAAGGTCATATCACCGACTCACTTCACATTTTACCGTCAGATATCAAAGCGGGTAACTTTGGTAGCCTTGAAAACCACAAATCAGACCCAATCATTGTGGTATGCAAGACAGGGCAAAACGCTCAAGAAAGCGCGAACCTATTAGTAAAAGCAGGCTTTGAAAAAGTAAGCCTACTGAAGAACGGCTTGATTGCATGGAACGAAGCGAACCTGCCTTTAGTACGTGGTAAAAAGTAATACCCGGCAGCTTCGATAACGGGGCAGAGGCAAAAGATAAGGTACGCATTCAAGCGTGTTTTTGCCAAGCTTCGTGGATAATAAACTGAGCAAATTGAAAGCAGTTGAAGCATTAAGTTGTGACGCTTTGCACGTAATACACGCTTCATCTAGTCAAGGTAGATTGGCTCAGTTAGTCTCGGGACATACCAGTTTTCTGAGTTTAGACGTTTCTAGGCTCTACAAATATTTATTTAAGGATTAAAAAATGGCTGAAGCAGCACCTCAAGAAGCACAACAAAACTTCGCAATTCAACGCATCTTCTTAAAAGACGTTTCTTTCGAAGCGCCAAACTCTCCAGTAATCTTTCAAAAAGAATGGAACCCAGACGTTAAACTAGACCTAGACACTCAAAGCCGTGAGCTTGGTGAAGGCGTTTACGAAGTGGTTCTACGTCTAACTGTAACTGTGAAGAACGAAGAAGAAACAGCGTTCCTATGTGAAGTTCAACAAGGTGGTATCTTCACTGCTGAGCAAATGGAAGCAGGCCAACTAGCACATTGCCTAGGCGCATTCTGCCCGAACATCCTATTCCCATATGCTCGTGAAACTATCTCAAGCCTAGTGGTTAAAGGTACGTTCCCTCAACTGAACCTAGCGCCAGTTAACTTCGACGCGCTATTCATGAACTACCTACAACAGCAAGCTCAACAAGGCGAAGCTGAAGCGTAATTCACGTTTTGTAAGTGACGAATAGCCTGAGTGCTGACGTCACCGACTCTAATAAAATGCACAGAGCGTCTACCATCCGATGCAATGTGCATTTTTTATTTCTGACAAAAGTTCCTAGTTCCTAATCGCCAGAAGGCGTAAAATTTGACGATTAGGAACTAGATTCTACTAGTAGAAAGACAATTAGGCGGTAGCATGACACAAGCAAATACAAACAATGCTTACGGTAAAGACATCGCAATGACGGTGATTGGCGCAGGTTCATACGGTACCTCTCTGGCGATCTCACTCGCTCGTAACGGCGCGAACGTAGTCCTTTGGGGACACGAGCCTGAGCACATGGCACGTTTAGAAGCGGATCGCGCGAACCACGCTTTCTTACCTGGTGTTGATTTCCCTGAAAGCTTGATCATTGAATCGGATTTAGAAAAAGCCGTACAAGCAAGCCGAGATTTATTGGTTGTGGTTCCAAGCCATGTTTTTGGCATCGTACTGAACAGCTGTAAGCCTTTCTTACGTGAAGACTCTCGCATCTGCTGGGCAACCAAAGGTCTTGAGCCAGAAACGGGTCGTCTGCTGAAAGACGTCGCTTATGACATTATCGGTGAAAACTACTCACTGGCTGTATTGTCTGGCCCAACGTTCGCCAAAGAGCTCGCGATGGGCATGCCTACTGCAATTTCAGTTGCTTCTCCAGATGCTGAATTTGTCGCTGACCTACAAGAAAAAATCCACTGCAGCAAAACCTTCCGCGTGTACGCCAATAGTGACTTTATCGGCATGCAATTGGGCGGTGCGGTGAAAAACGTTATCGCAATTGGTGCGGGTATGTCTGACGGTATCGGTTTTGGAGCCAACGCGCGTACTGCATTGATTACTCGTGGTTTGGCCGAAATGAGCCGTCTTGGTGCCGCGCTGGGTGCAAAACCAGAAACCTTCATGGGTATGGCTGGTTTAGGCGACCTTGTCCTAACGTGTACCGACAACCAATCACGTAACCGCCGCTTTGGTTTAGCGCTAGGTCAAGGTAAAGACGTCGACACGGCACAAGAAGAAATTGGCCAAGTCGTAGAAGGCTACCGCAACACGAAAGAAGTATGGATGCTCTCTCAACGCATGGGTGTTGAGATGCCAATTGTTGATCAAATTTATCAAGTATTGTATCAAGGGAAGGATGCACGCCTGGCAGCGCAAGATTTACTTGCTCGTGACAAAAAAGCCGAAGGAAAGTAGCACTCTACGCCCCTTCGCACCTCATCTGAGAAGAATAGAAGTTGTCGGGTCACGGAAGAACCACTCAGGATATTGAGAATGAAACACTGCGAAAAACAAAAAGTCTGGAACAGAATTGTCTCAGAAGCCCGCGAAATGTCAGAGCAAGAGCCAATGCTGGCCAGCTTTTACCATGCCACCATCATCAAGCATGAAAGTTTCTGTGCCGCGCTCAGCTACATTTTGGCAAACAAGTTAAACACGGCATCGATGCCAGCAATGGCAGTACGTGAAGTGGTAGAAGAAGCGTTCTCTGCCGACCCAACCATTACCGATTGTGCCGCTTGTGACATTTGTGCCACGGTTAATCGCGACCCAGCAGTTTCGATGTACTCTATGCCGCTGCTGTACTTAAAGGGCTACCACGCTCTGCAAGGCTACCGCGTGGCAAACTGGCTATGGAAACAAGGGCGCCATGCACTGGCAACCTACCTACAAAACCAAATTTCGGTTGCGTGTCAGGTAGACATTCACCCGGCAGCACGCATTGGTAGCGGCATCATGCTCGACCACGCAACGGGGATCGTCATCGGTGAAACTGCGGTTATCGATAATGACGTCTCAATTCTACAAGACGTTACCTTAGGCGGTACGGGTAAAGAGTGCGGCGATCGTCACCCGAAAATCCGTGAAGGTGTGATGATTGGTGCAGGTGCAAAAATTCTTGGCAATATCGAAGTGGGCGAAGGCGCGAAAATCGGCTCTTGCTCTGTGGTATTGCAAGCAGTGCCACCACACACAACCGTGGCGGGGGTTCCTGCGAAAATCGTCGGTCGTCCAAAAACGGACAAACCTTCTCTCGATATGGATCAAGGCTTTAATGGTAAATCACAAAGCTTTATCCATGGAGATGGTATTTAATCGTCAACAAACCTTTTGACAACAACGTGGTAGGTAACTCTCAAGTGCGAAAACAAAATCACCCTGTTCTACGCTCGGCTATTTTATTAACTTGTGCTTTATCTGCCACATATCCCCTCGCCTCTTCTGCCGCTAGTCAACAAGAGCTCAAAGGCGTATCAAGTGAGATAAGCCGTCAACGCAAATCTCTCTCTTCCCAAGAAAAGCAACTCAATGAGCTACAAAAATCGCTCAAAGAGCAAGAACTTGGCATTTCTAAACTTGAACGCGAAATAAGACAAACCAAATCTGAGCTCGCACAAGCAGACAAAAACATAGACAAGCTAGAAGAGAAAATTGCCTTGCAAGAAGCGCAGCGCCAAGAGCAAGAGGAAGAGCTCAAACAGTTGCTGCAAACGTATTACGTGACCGAACGAGCGAAAGCCAATGGTCACTTGTTGAATCAAGGTGTGGAAGAAGACCGCATGAGTCAATACTTCCAGCACTTAGCCAAAGCGCGTGCTGAAGTGATTGATGCAATCACCAAAACCACTCAAGAATTGGCACACAACAAAAACCAGCTTGAGCTAGAAAAAAAGCAAATCGAGACGTTACTCAAACAGCAATCTGAGAAACGTACGGCGCTGGCAAGTACACAATCCAAACGTAAGCAAACCTTGAATAAAATTCAGAGCAGTATCAAGAACGATAAACGCTACCTTGCTGAACTGCAGCGCAACGAAACACGCCTAAAAGCTGAGATAGCCAAAGCGGCTAAGCGTAATGCCGTGCCAATGGACGGACTGGGCAAACAGCGCGGTAAACTGCCATGGCCACTCAAAGGTCGTGTATTACACAACTTCGGTACTCGCCAAACCGGGCAAGTAAACTGGAAAGGCATGGTGCTTGCGGCCAATTACGGTCAACAAGTGAAAGCCGTTTACCCGGGCACTGTCGTATTTGCGGAGTATTTACGCGGTTATGGCTTAGTGGTGTTGCTTGACCACGGCAAAGGTGACATGACGCTCTACGGCTACAACCAAGCGTTGACGAAAAAAGAAGGCGATCGAGTGACCGCTGGCGAAGTGATCGCTCTTGCGGGTGATACTGGCGGGCAAGATCGCGCATCACTCTACTTCGAAATTCGCCGCAACAGTGAAGCGCAAAACCCGAAATCTTGGTTGAAGCGCTGATTATCTGACTCATCGACTTATAATAAAAAAGGAGCCACTCGGCTCCTTTTTTATATTCATATTTTGGCAAATGCTATGCGTAGTACGTTTCTACCGCATCAATAAAAGCACTTACATCATCTTTGCTTAATGCGTTGATGCCTGCCGCCGCTTCTCGGCCGCCACCAGTTGGAAACTGCCCACACACGGCCACAGCACCTTGTTTATTGTTTAACGGGGCACGGAGTGAAACCGTATAAGTCCCATCTGAATTTTCAGTAAGTACCGCATGCGCAGAGTCAGGGGTCTGGTTTGCTAGCCAGTTGCCATAAACACCACTGATTCGGCGTGATGCGGCCGTGTTTGGTAGTTCGAACAGCTTCAGCTTACCGCTCTCATGCGTGGCAGGCACTGCCAGAGCGGCATCCATATCTTGTTGGTAAGCAGATTGCAGTTGATAGTAAGGCGAAGTTTTATCTTCAATTACATCAAATGGCGACGTGTACTTCAGCAAAGCTTGGTATAAATCCGCTGGATGGAAATGTAAGTCATCCACTTTCGAACCGTAACCGTTGTAATTAATCAAAGTGCCAAGCTCTTTAAGCTGCGCTTTCTGATCGTGTGACAAGCCTGCCTTGTCAGCCAATTCATCTGCTTTCGCGATCATGTTATCGCCATAAGCCGCCGTAATCGCCCATGTGTGAAAACGTCCATTTAGCAATTGATCGACAATCAACGCCGTACACATGTTGGCATCGAGATCGATGTGCGCATCCAAGTTGCCATGCTGAGGAATATCACCCGCCTTATGGTGATCGGCGTAAAACACGTGTGCGCCTTGAGCCAATGCTTGCTCTAGGCCTACCATGTTCTTTTCCATCGAAATGTCTAACACCGTTAGCTCATCACCCGCTTGCACGTCTACTTTTTCCACCAGCTTGATGTCGCGCTTTACACCAGTAATTAACTGAGCCTCGATAGGATCAGCCAAGCGTAATTGTAGAAGCGCAATGATGCCATCAGCATCGCCATTAAAAATGTCGTAATTCATGGAGCGATAGTTCCTTTATCGAGAGTCATATCCCAGAGAGGGCTGAACGGTATGAGGACTATTGTGCGTGGCATATTTGACAAGTCAACTCGAGCCACGACTCGAAAATGAGAGTGACTCTCGAAATATTAAGCAGTTTGGCGTTTAACTGTGTAGATTGCTGACCGCATCTTCCAATAACAGTAGCTGCTCTAACCCCTGCTCAGTTGCTAATGGCTTAACGACATTAAGCATCTGCAACATCCCTTGCTTCACCATTTGCTCAGTGATGCTGGTTTTCGAAGCCATTGCAGATTGATACGCCAACCAGCTACACGCAATCAAATGCAACGTACACACCAGTGACTTCAACTGCTGTTGATCAACATTAAGCAGCTTCAGCGATACAAACTCTTGCATGATCGCAATGAGGTTCGCTTGCAGCTTTTCTTGCACATCGATGTACTGCTCATGTAACTGCTCATCTCGTGACAAGATCTCAGGTAGATTCGCGTAGAAAAAGCGGTATTTCCACATTAGCGTAAAGATGGAATCTAGGTAGCTCTTCAGCATAGTCAGGCTTTCTTGTGAGCCTTGAATAGGGGTAAATCTTTCTAAAAGTTCTGCTGAATAAAGCGCAAAGATCTCACGAACGATTTCTTGCTTATTACGGAAGTGGTAATACAGGTTACCTGGGCTAATTTCGATGTGATCGGCAATGTGATTGGTGGTGATGTTGCGTTCACCATGTTGGTTGAACAACTCCAGTGCCGCGTAGACGATTTTGTCGCGCGTTTTCATTGTTATCGTGTTCCCTCTTCATTAACGAATCGAGTATAGCGACTTCACCAACCTAGGTCGATAGAGGCTCCAAATACGGTAACATAACAGACCAGTTAGAATACCCGTTGAGTTGGCGACAAGGTCTAACCAAGAGGTTTGTCTTCCAACATACCCTTGTAGCCATTCGATGGCAGCACTAAATAATAAGATACCAATCGCCACCGCCCAACGTTGACGCCAACGCCACACGCAAAAGCAACCTAAAAACGCAAATCCGCTGTACGCCATGGCGTGCTGCATTTTATCAAGATACGCAATGTTGCCCCAATCTTGCAACTCTCCCGAGCTCAACGATAAGTAAGCGATCAGTATTGCGTAGCTGAGAATGACCAAACGTGCAGCAGCCAAGTTCATTGAATATCCTTATGCGATTGGGAATGGAAAAGCCGTCACTTGATCAATGTGGTCACAGCCGAGCGCTAGCATGATCAAACGATCGATGCCTAACGCAACACCCGCACAATCTGGCAACCCTGCCTCCAATGCGGAGATCAAATGATAGTCGATTGGCTGCGGTTTTAAACCCATGTCGAGACGCTTCGCGTTATCTTGCTCAAAACGCGCCAGTTGCTCTTTCGGGTTATCGAGCTCATGGAACCCATTTGCCAGCTCAATTCCCTTAAAATACACCTCAAAGCGATCCGCAACACGATGGTCTTGAGGATTGATTTTCGCAAGCGCCGCCTGTGATGCCGGGAAGTCGTACACAAAAGCAGGCACATCCTGACCAATTTTGTGTTCGACTCCCACGCTAAATAGCAATTGCAGTAACGTATCGCGATCTTCTTCAGGCTCTGCAATGTCACTCAAACCCAGCTTGCTTGCCGCCGCTTTCAGCTCCGTCATCGAGCCTTCTAGTGGGCACACACCCAACACATCAATGAAGGCTTGTTGATACGTCATGCGCTGCGCTGCACCACACTTCAATACCAGTTGCAACAGATCATCCATTTCATCCATCAATTTATGATGGTCAAAGCCAACGCGATACCACTCCAACATCGTGAATTCTGGATTGTGGTAACGACCATTTTCTTCGTTACGAAATGCTTTGTTGATTTGATAAATACAACCGCTACCCGCTGCCAAAAGACGCTTCATGTGGAATTCAGGGCTGGTCATAAAGAACAGCTTGCTACCATCGGCGTAACCCGGGCCAACAAACTCGGTTTGGAAAGTATGCAAATGAATGTCGGTCACGGTTGCGTGACTCATGGCTGGCGTGTCGACTTCCATCACCTGTTGATCAGCGAAGAATTGGCGAATCGACGCGATTAACGTCGCACGTTGACGAAGTTGGTCAATGGAAGCAGTAGGTTGCCAGTTGGTTTGCATAACAAGTCTCTCAAACTTTAATTCAGCGAGGAAAGTCTCATTCTACATGCTTTTTACTCTTCAAGAAGAGAGGAATATCCCTTCTTATTTTTACTAACGTGCTCGCCTATTTGAGGCAAGCATTACTCGTGCCGCAGCACAAAAAACACTCAGTTAAAATCCTATTATCCATGCGGTTAATGTCACGCAACACAGGTTTAACATCCCTAATGTTAATGCTTGAGGGCCAAAACCTCGATGCCGTGATAGCAGTCACATAACCTATAAATTCTATGCCCTTAAGTGCATTACCGAAGCAAAAACCCAATTACATCAATTTTTCTGCCATGTGGCTCATCTACACTAACCCTACTACTTTTGGGGAGTTCTTTTTAAAGAGCGCCTCGTAATGACAATAACAAGCGGATTTCCGCAATCACACACTGGAGGATAACTGTGCAAATTATCACCACAGATATCGCAGTCATCGGCGCAGGCGGCGCTGGTCTTCGTACTGCTATTGCAGCGGCTGAAGCAAACCCAGACTTAGAAGTCGCTCTGATTTCTAAAGTTTATCCAATGCGCTCCCACACGGTCGCTGCAGAGGGTGGCTCAGCAGCAGTTATCAAGGATGAAGATAGCTTAGACAACCACTTCAACGACACTGTTGGCGGTGGTGACTGGCTATGTGAACAGGACGTTGTTGAATACTTTGTAGAGAACGCGACTCGCGAAATGATCCAAATGGAGCAATGGGGTTGCCCATGGAGTCGTAAAGAGAACGGTGAAGTCAACGTACGCCGCTTTGGTGGTATGAAGGTTGAACGTACTTGGTTCGCTGCAGATAAAACTGGCTTCCACATGCTTCATACGCTATTCCAGACATCCATGAAGTACAGCAACATCAAACGCTTTGATGAGTACTTTGTGGTGGATCTGCTTGTTGATGAAGGCGAAGTTCAAGGTCTGATTGCTATTCACATGTCTGAAGGCGAGCTTGTTACTATCAAAGCAAAATCTGTTGTTCTAGCAACAGGTGGCGCGGGCCGTGTTTACCACTGTAACACCAACGGCGGTATCGTAACGGGCGATGGCATGGCAATGGCTTACCGTCACGGCGTTCCTCTACGTGATATGGAATTCGTTCAATACCACCCAACCGGTCTTCCTGGCACAGGTATCCTGATGACGGAAGGTTGTCGTGGTGAAGGCGGTATCATCGTTAACAAGAACGGCTACCGTTACTTACAAGATTACGGCATGGGCCCTGAAACTCCAGTTGGCCAACCGAAGAACAAATACATGGAACTGGGTCCTCGTGACAAAGTTTCTCAAGCTTTCTGGCACGAACAACAGAAAGGCAACACCATCAAACACCCACTGGGTGACGTGGTGCACCTAGACCTTCGCCACCTAGGTGAAGAGTACCTACAAGAGCGTCTACCATTCATCTGTGAGCTAGCAAAAGCTTACGTGAACGTAGACCCTGCAAAAGAGCCAATTCCAATTCGTCCAACGGTTCACTATACCATGGGTGGTATCGAGACAAACGGCGGCTGTGAAACTCGCATTAAAGGTCTATTCGCAGTTGGTGAATGTGCGTCTGTTGGTCTTCACGGTGCAAACCGTCTAGGTTCTAACTCACTGGCTGAGTTTGTGGTATTTGGTCGCGTAGCGGGTGAAAACGCAGTGAAACGCGCTGAAGAATTCAAAGGTTGGAACGAGTCTGCAATCGATGCTCAAGTGAAAGCAGTTGAAGAGCGCATCGCCAAACTGATGAACCAAGAAGGTGATGAGAACTGGGCAAACATCCGCACTGAAATGGGTCATACCATGGAAGCGGGTTGTGGTATCTACCGTCAAGAAGATTTGATGCAAGAAACCATTAACAAGATCACCGAACTAAAAGAACGCTACAAACGCATCAGCATTAAAGACAAAGGCAAAGTGTTTAACACTGATCTTCTGTACGCAATTGAAGTGGGTTACGGCCTAGAAGTCGCAGAAGCGATGGTTCACTCTGCGATTCTACGTAAAGAATCTCGCGGCGCGCACCAACGTCTGGACGACGGTTGTACAGAGCGTGATGACGTGAACTTCCTAAAACACTCACTTGCTTTCTACAAACCAGATTCAGCGCCAAGTATCGATTACAGCAATGTGACTATCACTAAGTCACAACCAAAAGCTCGTCTATACGGTGAAGCAGCAGAAAAAGCCGCAGCTGAAGAGAAGAACGCAGAGGAGCAAGCATAATGTCAGCAAATCGCATTCAAAAAGTAGACATTCTGCGTTATGACCCAGAAAAAGATGCAGAACCATACAAGCAAACATTCGAAGTGCCATTCGATGAAACCATGTCTGTGCTTGACGCACTGGGCTACATTAAAGATCACCTAGACAAAGATCTGTCTTACCGTTGGTCTTGTCGTATGGCGATCTGTGGTTCTTGCGGCATCATGGTGAACAACGTACCGAAACTTGCTTGTAAGAGCTTCCTACGTGATTACCCAGACGGTGTGACTATCGAGCCTCTAGCGAACTTCCCAATCGAGAAAGACTTGATTGTTGATATGACGCCGTTCATCGAACGTCTTGAAGCAATCAAACCGTACATCATTGGTAACGACCGTAAACCAGAAGACGGTACGAACTTGCAAACGCCAGAGCAAATGGCGAAATACAAGCAGTTCGCTGGTTGTATCAACTGCGGTCTATGCTACGCGGCGTGTCCTCAGTTTGGTCTAAACCCTGAGTTCATCGGTCCTGCGGCACTAACGCTAGCACACCGCTACAACCTAGACAGCCGTGACAACGGTAAAGATGAGCGCATGAAGCTTATCAACGGTGAAAACGGTGCTTGGGGTTGTACGTTTGTTGGTTACTGTTCTGAAGTTTGTCCGAAGAACGTTGACCCAGCAGCGGCAGTAAACCAAGGCAAAGTGGAGTCTTCTATGGACTTCGTGATTGCTATGTTGAAACCTGATGGTTCACCAAAGAAAGTGGAGGCATAAGGATGAGCAATCGTAAACCTTACGTTCGTGAAGTAAAACGCACTTGGTGGAAGAACCATCCTTTCTACCGCTTCTACATGCTACGTGAAGCGACTGTGCTGCCTTTGATCCTATTCACTCTGTTCCTAACTTTCGGTTTAGGTTGCTTGGTGAAAGGCCCTGAAGCATGGCAAGGTTGGTTGGATTTTATGGCAAACCCAATCGTAGTCGCAATCAACATCGTTGCGCTGCTAGGTAGCCTATTCCACGCTCAAACTTTCTTCAGCATGATGCCACAAGTAATGCCAATTCGTTTGAAAGGCAAACTGGTGGACAAGAAAATCATCGTATTGACTCAGTGGGCCGCGGTTGCGTTCATCTCACTGATCGTTCTCATCGTGGTGTAAGGAGCTGAGCATGAAACCGAATTATAGTGTAAACACATCACCAAAACGTTCTGATGAGCCAATCTGGTGGGGTCTATTTGGTGCTGGCGGTACTTGGTTCGCTATGATTACGCCAATCACGGTATTGGTACTGGGTATCTTGGTCCCACTAGGCGTGATTGATGCAGAAGCGATGAGCTACGAGCGTGTCTCCGAATTCGCAACCAGTATCATCGGTGCGCTATTCATCATTGGCACCCTAGCTCTACCAATGTGGCATGCGATGCACCGTGTACACCACGGCATGCACGACCTTAAATTCCACACTGGTGTGATAGGTAAAATTGCATGCTATGCATTTGCAGGCCTCATTACTGCACTAGCCGTTATCTTTATCTTCATGATTTAAGATACTGACTAAAAAGAAAAGCTGGCTCTATGCCAGCTTTTTTATTGCTTTGGGTTACCCATGATCTTTTTGCTTTTTAAGCTTTTGACCACCCATGATCTTATTGCTGTATGACCTTCTTCGTTTGGTCCATAAGACCCAGAGCACCAAAACCAGTAATCACATCTAGGTTTGTTTTCAAGCCCGTTTCTTCGCTACCACCAATGTAGTTTTGTGGCATCTGAACTTGGAAGTTTTGCAAGTTGTTGTACAACGAGTTCGCTACGTCTCGATTCAACTCTGCCAAGTAAACTTCACGGTTTGCCCCTAACGCCGAGTACTTCGCTTTTAGGACCTCAGATTCTGCACGACCTTTCGCCAATATCGCTTTCGCTTCAAACTCAGCAGAAAGTGCGTTCGCCTTTTGAATGGCTAAGTTAGCCTCTGCGATAGCTAGCTCTTTCTCCTTCTCGACTTCAGCAAGTCGTTTGGTTTTTTCCACTTCAACGATTTCACGCTCTGCAATCTGACGTGCAACTTCCACTTCTTTTTGCTGAGCAATAATAGCGAGTTCTTTACCACGCTGAGCGTCTTGCACTTCACGTGTTCGTTGAATCTCTTTGCGTAACTGCTCGGTCTCTGCTTGTGCTTTCGACGTTTCTTGTTCCTGAATCGCGCGAATACGATCCGCCACTAAACGCTTTTTATCCGCCAATAGCTGATCCAATTGCTTTTCTGGCTGTGGATCACCAATGGTCACCTGCGTCACTTGAATGCCGTATTGTTGTAACGGGTTGTCTTGACGAATTGGTTGCCCGGTTTTATCTACAACTGGCACCGTTTTCCAAACCAGTTGATTGGTGCGCTGTAGTTGGTTCGCATTGGCCTGATTCGCCCCAACAGGCGCAAGATCCAACTCTTCCACTTCAACCTGACGTCGCTCTGTTAGATAAATCCCCTCTCGCAACTGATCGCCAAGTTTCGATTTGAACTGGTTCAAACCACCTTGGAAAAACTCTTCACCCGTGTATTGGGTAGCAGTAATCACCGTCACGTTACGTGCGTTCTTTACAAGCAACGCATCAATCAAGTTACTATTGTTGCGGAACTCTTTGTGCATCTTCTTCACCGCTTCAGGGTCATTACTGAGCTTGAAGCGGAATGTTACGGGGATCTGACCAATGTAGGTGTCGGCAAACCGAACCTGAATCGCATCAAGACGTTGATAAAAATCTTCGCCCTTGCTGTTACCGAATGACACAGTGATCACTTGGTCATACTTGGTGATTTTGGACAGAAATGGCATGCGAAAATGAATGCCAGGTTCAGTAAACACATCCAACTCACCAGTGATATTGTTCTGATGCACGTAGCTGTAACCTGCATCGGTCATCAGCACAGAGCTATTAATCGTTAAGCCTATTGCCAACAGCGGTACGCCAAACACCGCAGCTTTCAATCCTTTGTGTAGTAACTGACGTCTTTCTTCCACCTTTAAACCCCTTCCTAAGCCTCTGCTTTCCATTTTGTTCTCCTTTTTGGATTGTTACTGAGTTAAATCGATAAAAATCAGATTGCTATGCAACTCAACAACAAGAACTAATGTATCAAAATGTTACATTAAGGAATAATCGACAGATTCATGAAATAAATAAGATTTTTACGAATAATACAAAATCATCGAAAATTTGCGGAGGATATCGATTTTCTATGCAGGGACATTCAAGAGAGAATTACAGGCAATAAAAAAGGCCGCCGAAGCGACCTTTCTAACAATCAATCTAAAGTGCTTACTTCACACGGCCTACGTATTCAGCCGTACGAGTATCTACGCGAATCACTTCACCAATTGAGATGAACAGAGGAACACGAACAACAGCGCCAGTTGATAGCGTAGCTGGTTTACCACCAGTACCTTGAGTATCACCTTTCAGGCCTGGATCTGTGTCTACCACTTCTAGCTCAACGAAGTTTGGTGGAGTAACAGTAATTGGGTTACCGTTCCAAAGTGTGATCATACAAGTGTTGTTTTCTACCAACCACTTAGCGTTGTCACCTACCGCTTTTGCGTCTGCTGCGATCTGTTCAAACGTTTCACTGTTCATAAAGTGGTAGAATTCACCGTCTGAATATAGATAATCTAGGTCGATATCCATTACGTCTGCCACTTCACAAGTGTCACCAGACTTGAATGTTTTCTCTAGCACTTTACCAGAAAGAAGTTTACGAATTTTAACGCGGTTGAACGCTTGGCCTTTACCTGGTTTAACGTATTCGTTTTCCAGAATTACACAAGGCTCGTTATCAAGCATTAACTTAAGACCGCCTTTAAATTCATTGGTGCTAACTGTAGCCATTTTTTCCTCTTACATTCTTAGAGCTAAATTCAATGCCGCACATAATAACCCGAAAAGTCGAATCTGTTGAGCAAAACTGGCTCAAACAGTTGGCGAATGGGATCTCTGATCCTGCAAAATTGCTCGAAATACTGGAAATAGATCCTTCACCGTGGCAAGACGGGTTTGCCGCGCGCAAGCTGTTTGCACAGCGTGTACCGCAAAGTTTTGTCGATAGGATGGAGAAAGGCAACCCTAAAGACCCTCTTTTACGTCAGGTTTTACCATTAAGTGATGAATTTGAAGTACATCCGGGCTATTCCAACGATCCGTTAGAAGAGCAGGATAATGAAGTCCCTGGTCTGCTACACAAGTATCGCAACCGCGCCCTAATGATTGTCAAAGGTGGCTGCGCGGTAAATTGCCGTTACTGTTTTCGTCGTCATTTCCCATATCAAGAAAATAAAAGCGGCAAGCAGGCATGGACAAAGTGCTTAGAGTACATGGCGCAGCAACCAGAGTTGAACGAAGTCATCTTCTCAGGTGGTGATCCATTAATGGCAAAAGACGATGAAATTCATTGGCTTTTAGAGCATATTGCTCAAATACCTCATATCAAACGTCTGCGTATTCATAGCCGTTTACCTGTGGTGATTCCAGCTCGCGTCACTGATGAACTATGCCAACTGCTGCAAGCATCAAGGTTACAAATCATCCTCGTGACTCACATCAACCATGCCAACGAAATCAATGACGAATTTGCTGAACAGATGTTCAAGCTCAAAAGAGCAGGCGTTACGCTTCTAAACCAAGGCGTTCTGCTGAAAGGCGTGAATGATTCGGTAGAAGCTCAAGTGGCGTTAAGTGAAGCCTTATTTGACGCGGGTATCTTGCCTTATTACCTCCACGTTCTTGATAAGGTGCAAGGCGCGGCGCACTACTTTATTTCGGACGAAGAAGCAAAAGCCATTATGCGCGGACTCATCACACGTGTATCGGGTTATCTGGTACCAAAACTGACACGAGAAATTGGTGGCAGGCCAAGTAAAACTCCACTAGATTTGCATTTAGAATAGGTCCTGACGCTCAATTAAATTTGTCGTCACGACCGTTCCTTTTTGTTCGCTTTGCACGGTAAGTCTATGCATACTCCGCTCTTTTGGAGGTCAAGATGCATACAGCACTCGAACAAATTTTCGATCTTGCCCCATTCAGCTGGCCTGCCCTACTATGCTGTGCCATTAATGGGCTAATGATCGGTATCGAACGCCAAACTCGTGGTAAACCTGTTGGCATTCGCACGGCAATTCTTATTATTTCAGGCACTTACCTGTTTATGTCGATGGCAGTATCGTTATCGCCAAATACACTCGATCAAGCACGCGTGCTTGGTCAGATTATTACTGGCGTCGGCTTCTTGGGGGCAGGGGTGATGATGACACTCGATGGAAAAATCCATGGCGTAACATCCGCGGCTGTAATATGGGTGCTAGCAGGTTTAGGTTTGATGATAGGTTTGGGTTATTTAACGCAGTCGGTGGTTATTACTCTCCTGACATTAACCGTGTTGTTAGGTGTGGATAAAGCAGAAAACCATATCAAAGCATTGCGCCGAGGGGTTCACCAAAGAATTCAACAACGCAAAACCTCATCCCGCTTAATTAAATAGTTAACGCCGCCGATAAACTCGCTTCACCTCATCAGTAATTAAAAAGCCCTCGACGAATATCGAGGGTTTTCGGTATCTAAAGATTCTGATTTGCTCAGGGATTATTTAGCGAAGTTGATGAGTGGGAAACACTTGAAGAAACCGTTATCCGCACAGTTCAAAAGACCAATTTGTACGCCATCAATTTGATCGGTCATGTTGAAGAAACCAAACTGGAAGTTAGACTTCTTAGAGATACTCGCTAAGCCCACATCCGCCATGGTGTAGCCTTCAGAATAGTTCACCGCGCTCCAGTTCAAGCCTTTTACATTGTTCGTAATGTTGACAGCACCCAAGTTAACACCCGTCGTCTGACCTTGGTTCCAGTTAACTAAGCCTAAAGACGCACCTTTCATTTCTTGGTTTACCTTTGCTGCACCAAAAAACAGACCGAAGTTCACACCTGTCGTACGATCCGTTTCTGACATACCAAGCAGTGAAAAGTCGACACCTTTAACCTCATTCACCTGTCCATGCAACACAGCTAAACGAACACCACCAACTGACGAGTTAGAAGGTGCGTTTGTGTTGTCGATAGTAGAGAACATCACAGGTGTACTGTCAGCAAGAGCAACTGGTGATGCGATAGCGGCTGCAACCGCCAATGACGTCATAAGCTTTTTCATTTTCATCTCCATGATGGGAAGCAACAATTTACAACATAGTGTAATGTTCAGATTTTGCGCTATCCACGTTCAAAAAGTGTTAGCGGTAGGTCAGATTTAACCATCTGACTCAAAAGAAAAAATTTTATCGCTTCTATTTTCATGTTTTTCCACTGACATTTCTTGAACTCGCCTCTCACAATCGAAGCCACATCAGAATGCTATATTTCTCGGATAACGCGCATAAAAAAGTCGAGGCAAATGCCTCGACTTTTAAAGGTTTGGTCGGTTATCTTTCCGCTATAAGGATTCCCTTAGAGCAAAGAAATAAGCTGGCTTACATCATGCCACCCATACCGCCCATACCGCCCATACCGCCCATGTCAGGCATCGCTGGTGCGTCTTTTTGCGGTAGGTCAGTAACCATTGCTTCAGTCGTGATCATCAGACCCGCAACCGATGCTGCGAACTGTAGCGCAGAACGAGTTACTTTCGTTGGGTCTAGAATACCCATCTCTAGCATGTCGCCGTATTCGCCTGTTGCCGCGTTGTAACCGTAAGAGCCTTCACCCGCTTTCACGTTGTTCGCAACCACTGAGTCTTCCTCACCTGCGTTCTTCGTGATTTGACGGATTGGCGCTTCCATTGCACGTAGTGCAACGCGGATACCAACGTTTTGCTCTTCGTTGTCACCCGTTAGGTGAGCAATCTTAGATGCCGCGCGGATAAGTGCAACACCACCACCAGCAACAACACCTTCTTCAACCGCTGCACGAGTTGCGGCTAGCGCATCTTCTACACGGTCTTTCTTCTCTTTCATTTCAACTTCAGTTGCTGCACCAACTTTGATTACTGCAACACCGCCAGCCAGTTTCGCTACGCGCTCTTGTAGTTTCTCTTTGTCGTAGTCTGAAGTTGCGTCTTCGATTTGTTGACGAATTTGAGCTACGCGGCCAGAGATCATCTCTTCTTCACCGATACCATCGATGATAGTCGTGTTTTCTTTCGTGATAGAAACACGCTTCGCTTGACCTAGATCTTCTAGTGCTACTTTTTCAAGCTCTAGACCGATTTCTTCAGAAATCACAGTACCGCCAGTTAGGATCGCGATGTCTTGTAGCATTGCTTTACGACGGTCACCGAAGCCAGGTGCTTTCACTGCTGCAACTTTCACGATGCCACGCATGTTGTTGACAACCAATGTTGCTAGCGCTTCGCCTTCTACATCTTCTGCGATGATAAGCAGTGGACGAGACGCTTTCGCTACAGCTTCTAGCGTTGGAAGAAGTTCACGAATGTTTGAGATCTTCTTATCAACTAGCAGGATGAATGGGTTTTCTAGATCAACACTGCCTGACTCTTGGTTGTTGATGAAGTAAGGAGATAGGTAACCGCGGTCGAACTGCATACCTTCTACTACGTCTAGCTCATCTTGTAGCGCCTGACCTTCTTCAACAGTGATAACGCCATCACGGCCCACACGCTCCATTGCTTCAGCAATGATGTTACCTACGCTTGCGTCTGAGTTTGCAGAGATAGTACCAACCTGTGCGATCGCTTTCGTGTCGTTACATTCAACAGAAAGCTCTTTTAGTTGCTCTACTGCTGCAGCTACTGCTTTGTCGATACCGCGCTTAAGGTCCATTGGGTTCATACCCGCAGCGACTGCTTTTAGACCTTCGTTTACGATAGATTGTGCTAGTACTGTTGCTGTTGTTGTACCGTCACCTGCCGCGTCGTTTGCTTTAGACGCAACTTCTTTAACCATTTGTGCGCCCATGTTCTGGAATTTATCTTCCAGTTCAATTTCACGCGCTACTGATACACCATCTTTCGTGATAGTCGGTGCACCAAAAGATTTGTCTAGAACGACATTACGTCCTTTAGGACCCAGTGTTACTTTTACTGCGTCAGCCAGAACGTTTACACCCTCTAGCACTTTAACTCGTGCGTCATTACCAAATTTAACGTCTTTAGCAGCCATCTTTGATTTCCTTTCTAAAATTCTTTGTGTGTAATTTCGTAATTGAATCTGAGCAAAAAATTACTCAATGATTGCTATTATTCAACGATCGCCATGATGTCGTTTTCAGACATGACAAGCACTTCTTTACCGTCGATTTTTTCAGTTTTTGTACCGTAACCTTCAGCGAAGATAACAGTATCACCAACTTTAACGTCCAGCGGCAGTACTGTGCCGTTTTCTAGGATGCGGCCTTTACCCACAGCTAGAACAACACCGCGAGTTGATTTTTCTGCAGCAGAACCAGTCAGAACGATGCCACCAGCAGACTTAGATTCAACTTCTTTACGTTCAACGATAACTCGGTCATGTAATGGACGAATGTTCATCGGTCGTCTCTCCTGAAAATTTCCATGTTTATTTGATAATTGTCCTTAGGGACTGTAGCCCCAGACACGTGATCCCTATATAAGGGGTCGAAGCAGCGATCCCAAGGGGGTGGCACAAAATTTTTGTGACTTAGTTAAAATAACGAACAACTAAGCAACGGTTTGCGTTCGAAATGCTCACTCGCCCAGCATCTCGCTTTCTTGTATCCTTGCAGTTTGCTCACCACATAGTTGTCATACATGCAGGAAAATAACAAGCTGGAACCCCAAGCGACCGATAAGCATGGTTTGTTGACCGCACCCATTCCTGAAACGCTGCGGAAAATGACCGTCCCCATGACCATGGGCATGATCGCGATTTTGATGTTTAACTTGGTGGACACGTTTTTTATATCGTTGCTTGGTACTCAAGCGCTAGCGGCGATCAGCTATACCTTCCCTGTAACCTTTGCGGTTAACTGCATCACGATGGGGATAGGGATGGGTCTATCGACCAATATTGGTCGCTTACTTGGACAAGGTCACGCCCCACAAGCCGCTCGGTTTACCACTCACGGTTTGTTATTAGCGGTGTTACTCGTGGCTATCGCCTCTTCGATTGGCTTTGCCACCATTGCACCACTGTTCCGCTTTCTTGGCGCAGCCGACGACCTAATTCCACTCATCGAAGAGTACATGCAGGTGTGGTATCTCACCATTCCATTGTTGGTGATCCCGATGGCAGGCAACAGTGCGATACGAGCATCTGGGGATACAAAAACACCCGCCAAAATCATGATGTTGGCGGGCTTGATTAACGGCATGCTCGATCCACTACTGATCTTCGGACTTGGCCCATTCCCCGAGCTTGGCATCCAAGGTGCGGCAATAGCCAGTGCTTTTAGCTGGTTAGGTGCACTATGTGGCTCACTCTATGTGCTAGTTAAACGCGAAAAGTTGCTCGCTCAACCCCAATGGTCCTTGCTGAAACAAGATTGGCAGCAAACGTTAAAAATCGGCACTCCTGCCGCACTGTCGAACGCGATGAATCCATTGTCGGGCGCAATTTTGATGATGCTTTTATCCAGCCACGGTACGGCAGCAGTTGCGGCTTACGGTGCGGCGCAGCGTATTGAGTCTATTTTGATCCTAGTCTTGATGTCTCTGACCTCAGCACTCACGCCATTCATGGCACAAAACTTAGGGGCGAAAAACCCTCAACGCGCCTTTTCCGGCTTATTTATCAGCATGCGTTTTGCGGTGGTGTTCCAAGGGTTTATCTTCTTGATGATGGTGCCATTGAGTATTCCTCTAGCGGCATTGTTCTCGCAGGAAGAAGCAGTTAAAAATCTGCTGTGGCATTACCTGCTTGTGGTGCCGTTCAGTTATGGTTTTCAAGGCATTGTGATGATGTTAATCAGTGGGTTGAATGCGATGCACAAACCATTACGAGCATTCCAATGGAGCTTTATGCGTTTGTTTGTGTTTACCCTGCCATCGGCATGGATCGGAAGCCAAATTTACAGTATTGAAGGCTTGTTTATAGGTATCGCAGTGGGGAATACTTTAGGTGGCCTACTTGGCTATATGTTTGCACTGCGCGAACGTAAATTGACGCTCATTGAACAGAGCAGCGCTTCGTAAGATTTTGTCCGATGCGTCAGCTTCCTTTTGCTGATACTCAAATACAAAAAAACCGCGGAAAGCCGCGGTTTTTCTTTATCTATTTCAAACTTGCTTAGAACAGTTCTTCAGCAACTTTGTATAGATCGTTGCGTACTGGACGCTTCATGTTTTCGATCGCGTCGATGATGTCGTGGTGAACAAGTTGCTCTTTCACGATACCTACACAGCGACCGCCATGACCTTCAAGCAGTAGGTGAACAGCGTAGTTACCCATGCGAGATGCTAGAACGCGGTCAAATGCCGTTGGACGACCACCACGTTGGATGTGACCAAGTACTGTTGCACGAGTTTCACGACCTGTCGCCGCTTCGATGTCACGAGCCAGTTCATTGGCATCCATCATTAGCTCAGTCAACGCGATGATTGCGTGTTTCTTACCTTTTGCGATGCCGTCTTGGATGTTGCTGATCAGCTTGTCTTTGTCTAGGCCAGTTTCTGGAGTGATGATGTACTCACAACCACCCGCGATTGCAGACATCAGAGTTAGGTCACCACAGTGACGACCCATGATTTCTACAATTGAAATACGTTGGTGAGATGAAGAAGTATCACGTAGACGGTCGATCGCATCGATAACTGTGTTTAGTGCACTTAGGTAGCCCACTGTGTAGTCAGTACCAGCGATATCGTTGTCGATTGTGCCTGGCAGACCGATACATGGGTAACCCATTTCAGTCAGTTTCTTCGCACCCATGTACGAACCGTCACCACCGATCACGACTAGCGCATCAATACCATGTTTTTTCAGGTTCTCAATCGCTTTTTCACGCACTTCCACTTCTTTGAATTCAGGGAAACGTGCAGAACCTAGGAACGTACCACCTTTGTTGATCACATCTGAAACGCTAGAACGATCTAGCTTCTCGATGCGGCCTTCGTATAGGCCTAGGTAGCCGTCGTACACACCGAATACTTCCAATCCCTCGGATAGTGCTGTACGTACTACGCCGCGTATCGCCGCGTTCATACCAGGTGCGTCACCGCCACTTGTTAAAACACCGATCTTCTTAATCATGCTCACCCTCGATCTTTGGCAATCAATTATTTAATTTTCTTTTAGGCCCCTTGTTACCAAGCAACCTGCATAATCCAGAACTGTGCGTTATGTTACATTTCCTCTACAGGATTACCAATGAAAACGCACTTTTTTATGTAACTTTTCTACTTATGTAAGAGTATTACAGTTTCTCTATGAAACTTTGTTGATTCACATCAGGATCACGAATCTTAATAAGTATTGATGGAAAGATAGTCAATAAGTGCCTGTTTGTCGTCAGGCACTTATTGATTTTTCGAGCCCTACCAATCTTGCGCTTTTTGCTCTTTCTCTGGCCCAAAAACGACAGACAATGGATCTTGATGGATCAAAACATCCGCATCAGGAAACAAAGCTAAAAGGTTTTCCTCAACTTTATCGGCAATATAGTGCGCTTCGATTAAACGTAAGTTATCGTCTAGCTCCAAGTGCAACTGAATAAAGCGTGTCGGCCCTGACATACGGGTACGCAGTTGATGAACCCCAAGAACCCCTTTCACATTCAAACATTCATTGCGGATTTGCTCCAATTCGGAATCCGGCAGCTTTCGGTCTAATAACGTCTGAATCGCTTCGCTGACCATTTTGAAGGCGCTGTAAAGAATGAAGACACCAATGCCAATCGCAAACACCGCATCCGCTTGCGTCACGCCAAAGTAGCTGAGTCCCAGAGCCACCATGATCGCAGCGTTCATATACAAATCAGTCTGATAATGCAGAGAATCCGCCGCGATTGCTTGGCTCCCTGTCACGCGTACCACATGTTTTTGGAACATCACCAAGCCAAGTGTGACCACAATCGCAAACAGCGATACATAAACACCGAGCTCCGGCGCATGCAGTGCGTGTGGACGGAAAAATCGGTCAATCCCGTTCAGGATCAAAAATACCGCCGACCCCGAAATAAACATCGCCTGAGCTAAGGCCGCTAAAGACTCAGCTTTACCATGCCCAAACGTATGTTCGCGGTCTGCTGGTTGTAAGGCATAACGGACAACAACGAGATTTACCACCGACGCGGCGATATCCAACATTGAGTCGATCAGTGATGCCAATAGGCTAACTGAGCCGGTTACCCACCACGTGATGACTTTTACAATCAAGAGAAGAGTCGCCACAATAGTTGCAGTCCAAGCTGCGGTCGTCACTAAACGTGCATATTGCTGTTTCATAATCAAAGAGTTAACTCAAACCATACGTTGAGTATATTGAATGCCCATGAAATAACCAGATCAAAAAAGAGGCAACCAATGGCTGCCTCTTTATATAACATCAATTCATGACTTAATTATTGCGGTATTTTTCCATGCGCTTATGCATTCTGTCGCCACACTCTTGCATGCGTTCATTTTGCAACTTCACAAACTCTGCTTTTTGTTCTGGCGTTAATACGCTCAGCATTTGGTGCTTTCTTTCTAGCATTTGCACACGGTGCTCAGTTTGGCGCTCAACCATTTCTTTTGCTAATGCGGTCGCTTGCGCTTCATCAAAACTATCCGCTAGTAAGAGTGACTGCATTTTTGCGTGGTGTGCTTGTCGCTCAGCCATACGAGCTTCGCGATTTTCAGAATATTTGCCTTTCATCTGTGCGCGGTTTGCTTCACGGAAAGACTTAAGCTGATCTTTTTGAGCATCCGTCAAATTCAAATCACGCATAATGCCGCGGTCCATTCCCATGCCACATTCATCACGCGGGCCTTGATGATGGTTTTTTCCACCGTAAGCGAATGCGCTTGCTGCGCCGAGAGTAAGAGGTAGAACAACAGCAGCTAACACAAGTTTTTTTGCAGATTTCATAATTTGATTCCTTACACAGGTGAGTGATTCTTCTGAGCTGTTCTCACAGCGCTTGAGTATAGAATACGACCCACTAGGTAAAGCGACGTATAGGGAGCGTAAAGAATCGTAAAGAGTGATTTTTACCCTCTTCGCAGCACATCATTCCAATGTAATATTAAGCTATCGGTAACTTACTATAGGTGCCCCCATGGCAAACATTCTTTTAATTGATGACGATATCGAGCTAACCAGCTTATTAAAAGAAGTACTCAGTTTCGAAGGATTTGACGTCAGCGAAGCAAATGATGGCGAAGCAGGCTTAGCTGCGGTCAATGATAAGATTGATTTGATTTTGTTGGATGTCATGATGCCGAAGCTAAATGGCATGGAAACCCTTAAACGCTTGCGTGAAAACTGGGAAACTCCTGTCTTGATGCTGACCGCTAAAGGGGAAGAAATTGACCGCGTGATCGGTTTAGAGCTAGGCGCGGATGATTATTTACCGAAACCTTTTAGCGACCGTGAACTGTTAGCACGTATTCGTGCGATCTTACGCCGTACCAGCAGCACACAGAAAAACACCAAAAACAGCGATTGCATTGAGTATCAAGAGCTCCGTCTTTACCCAGGTAAACAAGAAGCATACTGCGATCAACAGTTGCTCGATCTCACAGCAACCGAGTTTGCTCTGTTGACCCACTTTGTGCAAAACCCAGGACAAGTGCTAACTAAAGAGACATTGAGCCTAGATGTGCTTGGTAAACGACTCGCCGCTTTTGATCGCGCGATCGATATGCATGTTTCGAACTTACGTAAAAAATTACCAGATCAGAGCAATGGCAAGCCGCGAATCAAAACCCTGCGTGGTCGTGGCTATATGCTGCTTGAGGAGGATTAATGCGCCTATCACGCATCAAACTGCCAAACATCAATAGCTTGTATGGACGCATCTTTGCCATTTTTTGGTTCACTATGTTATTGGTGTTGATAGCCGTGCTATCACTGCCACATTTGGACCCTCGCAAAGCTCGCGACATTCCAGAAGAGCACTATAAACGTATGGTAGAAACGCGTGACGCAATCCAACAAAAATACAGCCAGCAAACTGATTTAGGTCGAATACTATTTCGTATCGAGGGTAACCGTCACGGTAAGCATGACCCTCGTCCGCGCGTATTTTTTTCTGACTACAGCGGTAATGTTCTTACGACAGAAAAACGCAGTAACTTCCAATTGCGTGCCATGCAAAACTTTGTCACCAGTATCGAAGATTACAACCAGCCAAAGCAGAAACTGTATGGTCGATACATGATTGCAGGTCCAATCCCAATTACTTTGGCTGGCTCCGATATCTTGATGTATGTGGGCTTCAAGTGGAATGAGCCACCACCACTACTCTTGCGTCTGTTTGATCACCCATTCCAGCTATTGCTCGCGGTCATGCTGGTTAGTACACCACTGTTGTTATGGCTTGCCTGGGCACTAAGTCAGCCAGCGCGCCGTCTTGAAGCCGCCGCTCAACGTGTCGCGAAAGGCGAATTTGTCACAGACCCAAATTTAGAAAAAGGCACGGCAGAGTTTCGTCAGGCTGGCAGCAGCTTCAACCAGATGGTCGAGGCGGTCAATCAGATGATTTCAGGACAACAACGCCTGCTATCCGATATCTCTCACGAGTTGCGCTCACCTTTAACTCGCCTACGCATGGCGAGCGCATTAGCGACGCGTAAGCAGGGTGAAAGCCCAGAACTGACTCGTATCGATACCGAAGCGCAGCGCTTGGAACAGATGATCAGCGAATTGCTTGAACTGTCTCGCATGCAGGCGAACAGCCATATGACTCGCGAAACGCAGCCACTGGAAAGTTTGTGGGAAGAGATCATTAAAGATGCGCAGTTTGAAGCTGAGCAAATGGGCAAGCACCTACACTATTCTGAACTGCCAAAACGAAGTATCTCCGGCAATCCTAAATTGCTGATGAGTGCGGTGGAAAACATCGTTCGTAACGCCATTTATTACGGGAAAGATGAGGTAAAAATCGACATCAAGGCCGATGATGATACTCTGCATATCACGGTTGATGACAATGGCGAGGGCGTTCCAGAAGAAGAATTATCCGCGATTTTTCGCCCGTTTTATCGCGTTTCAACGGCCCGCGATCGCCACTCCGGCGGCACGGGTCTCGGCCTAACCATTACCGAAAGTGCCATCCGCCAGCACAGTGGAACGATCGTCGCCAGTCGAAGTCCGTTAGGCGGATTGCGCATGAGTATCACCTTACCTATCAATCGTTAACTTCAAGCCGATGAGCTAACAGTAAGCCACACCCTATTTCTAGAGTGAGAGATTCACTTTAGAAATTGGGTGGGAACGCCTTCGAATACCCTTACAAAGATCAAAGTTGATAATAATTATCGTTAGCATTAAAGTAAATTTTCCAATTAAGGAGGATTTACTATGTCACATACATTTCCCGCTCTGCCTTACCCGTACGATTCACTAGAGCCGTACATCGACGCGAAAACCATGGAAGTGCATTACAGCAAACATCACAAGACTTATTTCGATAAGTTCGTAAGTGCCGTTGAAGGGAGCGAGCTCGAAACTCAGTCATTAGACGAGATCTTTGACAATATCTCTAAGCTCAGCCCTGCAGTGCGTAATAATGGCGGCGGCTATTACAACCACATCATTTATTGGAATTGCATGTCACCAAACGGTGGCGGTGAGCCTCAAGGCGCACTTGCTCAGGCAATTAACGATAAATTTGGTAGCTTTGCGCAATTTAAAGAAGCGTTTGCCCAAGCCGCGATTAATACCTTTGGTTCTGGCTTTGCATGGCTGATCGTAAAAGATGGAGAGATTCACATTACGTCCACCAGCAATCAAGATAACCCTCTGATGGACGTAGTGGATGTACGCGGCGAACCAATTCTCGCTCTTGACGTGTGGGAGCACGCGTATTACATCAGCTACCAAAACCGTCGTCCAGAATACATTGACGCATGGTGGAACGTCGTTAATTGGCGAGCGGTTGAAGAAAATTACGCTCACGCTCTATTATAAAGAGCATCGATACTTACGGTATTAGCGTCCGCGCTAATGACTACTTTCATACCCAGGTCAATCTTGCTGAATCTCGCATATCTTGCTGACTTGGGTATATACTGCCCCTCTATTTGACCAACTCTATTTCAATACCATGTTTGATATCGCTTTATACGAACCAGAAATCGCGCCGAACACCGGCAACATCATTCGACTTTGTGCCAACTGCGGTGCAAACCTTCACTTAATTGAACCTCTAGGTTTCGATCTTGAAGAGAAGAAAGTCCGCCGCGCTGGTTTGGATTACCATGATTTAGCTCGCGTAACGCGTCATAAGAACTATCAAGCATTCTTAGAATATTTAGAGAAAGAGAAACAAGGTAACTACCGATTGTTTGCCTGCACCACCAAAACCACAGGTCACCACGTTGATGCACAATACCAAGCAGGTGACGTATTGATGTTTGGTCCAGAAACTCGTGGCTTGCCTGCTGAAATCATCGATAGCTTGCCAATGGAGCAGCGTATCCGCATTCCAATGATGCCAGATGCGCGCAGCCTAAACCTTTCGAACGCCGTTGCGATCATTGCTTTTGAAGCATGGCGTCAAATGGGGTTTGAAGGCGCGTTGTAAGCGCCACTAATTTCAGACATAAAAAAGGGCGCTCATGCGCCCTTTTGTTTTCTTTACTCTCTGACTCAATCAATTGAGCTTGTTGCGATCATCATCGTCTTTACGCTCGTATTCCCCTTCAAAGGTATTGCCATCGTCTGACTGGGAATTAAATGGGTCACGGCGGAACGGGTCTTGCTCAAATGGCCCTTGGTTAGAGAAACCACCTTGGAAGCCACCACCATGCATGGTTTTCACCACCATTTTACTCATCAAGTATTTGGCAATCGCGGCGCGTGGCGCAGGAAGCAACAACAGCATACCAAGAGCATCGGTCATAAAGCCCGGTGTTAACAGCAGCACGCCAGCCACCGCTAGCATTACGCCTTCAAAAATTTGCTGGGCTGGAATTTCACCTTGTTCCAGACGCCCCTGCACCGACATCAAAGTTTGGATGCCTTGGCTGCGCACCAACGATGCACCGACAAATGCCGTGATTAATACTAATGCGATAGTCGGCCATAAACCTAAAAAGCCGCCCACCTGAATAAATAAGCCGATTTCAATGATCGGGACAAAAATAAACGCCAATAATAAGATAGGAAACACACGCCCTCCTTTGTTTAATTCAGTGTAATGGTAAAAGCAGACTAAGCTCAAACGAATCGTTGTAAAAAAGCGTGTTCATACTGGTCTCTTCCTACGCAGAAAAAGTGGTAGTGGAGTGTTTCATTCAATTGCATACCGATTTTTTCGTGCTTTTAAAGTGCTAATTTCGAACTCTAAAAACCCATGTTTGTCGAGGAAAATCGAGTACCCATAAAGGGTTATTAATAACCCGTTCATACTTTGCAAATTATTGACTCATGAAAAACGAAAAAGGTGATCTAGTTACTATTTTTATGCGCTAGGTGCAGTATCATGTGCCACATAAGTCAGGACGGATTTTCCAGCCAAAAATTCTGATGAATGGATTCTAGATTGCAGAAATGGCTAATAAATAACTTTATTATCAGAATTATCATCTAAGGATCCTGCTATGGCTACCCTATCTGATGCTCCAAAAACAGCAAACCCAGCCACTCGTATTGAAGAAGATCTATTAGGTCAACGTCATGTCCCTGCAGATGCGTACTACGGTATTCATACGCTACGTGCGATCGAGAACTTCAACATCTCTAATATGACCATCTCTGACGTACCAGAATTTGTACGCGGTATGGTAATGACCAAAAAAGCAGCGGCGTTGGCAAACAAAGAACTTGGTGCGATTCCAAAAGACGTTGCAAACTACATCATCGAAGCGTGTGATTTGATCTTAGAAACTGGCAAGTGCATGGATCAGTTCCCATCAGACGTATTCCAAGGTGGTGCGGGCACTTCCGTGAACATGAACACAAACGAAGTGATCGCAAACGTTGCGCTTGAGCTAATGGGTAAAGAGAAAGGTCAATACGAATTTGTTAACCCAAATGACCACGTAAACAAGAGCCAATCAACCAACTGTGCGTACCCAACGGGTTTCCGTATCGCGGTTTACAACAGCGTACACAAACTAATGGAAGCAATTGAGTACCTAAAAGGCGCATTCGAACTTAAAGCAATTGAGTTTAAAGATGTACTGAAAATGGGTCGTACTCAGCTACAAGACGCGGTACCGATGACTGTAGGTCAAGAGTTCCACGCTTGGGCAGTAACACTAAACGAAGAGATTCGTGCTCTAGATTACACCTCTAAACTACTCCTAGAAATCAACCTAGGCGCAACCGCAATCGGTACAGGTCTAAATACACCGACTGGCTACCAAGCGCTTGCAGTAAAACATCTAGCGGAAGTAACAGGTCTTGACGTTGTTGCGGCAGAAGACCTTATCGAAGCGACTTCTGACTGTGGCGCATACGTAATGACGCACAGTGCACTAAAACGTCTAGCGGTGAAACTATCGAAGATCTGTAACGACCTTCGTCTACTTTCTTCTGGCCCACGCGCTGGTCTAAATGAATTGAACCTACCTGAAATGCAAGCAGGTTCTTCAATCATGCCAGCAAAAGTAAACCCAGTTATCCCAGAAGTAGTAAACCAAGTTTGCTTCAAAGTTCTAGGTAACGACAACACGGTTTCTTTCGCAGCAGAAGGCGGTCAGCTACAGCTAAACGTAATGGAACCAGTTATCGCACAAAGCATGTTTGAGTCTATCTCTCTACTACACAATGCGTGTGTGAACCTACGTGATAAATGTATCGACGGCATCACAGTCAATAAAGAGACTTGTGAAAACTACGTTTACAACTCAATCGGTATCGTCACTTACCTAAACCCATACATCGGCCACCACGAAGGTGACATCGTAGGTAAGATTTGTGCGGAAACCGGTAAGAGTGTTCGCGAAGTTGTGCTAGAGCGCGGTCTGCTAACCGCAGAAGAGCTTGATGAAATCTTGTCAGTAGAAAACTTCATGCATCCAACTTACAAAGCGAAACGCTACGAGTAATAACTAATTAGAAGGGGGCCACTCAGGCCCCTTTTTTAGGCTCTCATACGGTTAACCACATTTTTTATATGCTTTTATTGCCATTAGGCCACTGGGTTCTAATTCTCTGAGCATTTACTCCTGTTCCTGAGTGTTCAAAAAATCAGAATCAAATAAAAACTAAAGAGGTATCAATATGGTCATGGTCGAACTCTTCGTGGTTCTGCTCTTCATCTATTTGGGGGCAAGAATCGGTGGTATCGGCATTGGTTTTGCCGGTGGTGCTGGGGTCATTGCGTTGTCTTTGATCTTGGGCGTACCAACAAGCCAAGCTTACATTCCCGTTGACGTAATTTTGATCATCATGTCGGTCATCACGGCCATCGCAGCAATGCAAGTGGCTGGTGGTTTAGACTGGATGGTGCAAGTTGCTGAAAACTTTTTGCGCAAGCATCCTGAGCGCATCACCTTTTATGCGCCTATCGTAACTTACCTAATGACATTAATGGCGGGTACTGGCCACACGGCATTCTCTACTTTGCCAGTAATTGCAGAAGTCGCGAAAGGTCAAGGTGTGCGCCCTTCTCGTCCTCTGTCTATTGCGGTTGTCGCATCGCAAATCGCGATCACTGCCTCGCCAATCTCAGCGGCTGTTGTAGCGTTTGCGGCAATGCTGCACCCATTTGGCGTTGACTACCTAACACTACTAGCAATCTGTATCCCAACGACGTTCATCGCGTGCATGATCGGTGCGTTCGTTGCGAACTTCATGGGCTGTGAGCTAAAAGACGATGCTGAATACCAAGAGCGTCTAGAAAAAGGCTTAATCAAGCTAAATACAGAAGCAAAACGCGAAATCCTACCAACAGCGAAGAAAGCGACGCTCATCTTCCTAGGCGCAATCGCATTCGTAGTGTGTTACGCAGCAGCAATTTCTGGCTCTGTTGGCCTTATCGAGAACCCTGCTCTAGGTCGTAACGAAGCTATCATGACGGTAATGCTAGCAGCCGCGGCAGCTATCGTAATGAGCTGTAAAATCGACGCTGGCAAAATTCCAGCAGCAGCAACATTCCGCTCTGGTATGACAGCGTGTGTGTGTGTTCTTGGTGTGGCATGGTTAGGTTCTACGTTCGTTAACGCGCACGTTGACGGCATCAAAGAAGTCGCTGGAGCACTACTAGCAGACTACCCATGGATGCTAGCGCTTGTTCTATTCTTCGCGTCTATGCTGCTTTACTCGCAAGGTGCAACCACGGTTGCGCTGATGCCAGCAGCACTTGCTATCGGTGTGGCACCACTTACCGCAGTTGCATCTTTCGCAGCAGTAAGTGCGCTATTCGTACTGCCAACTTACCCAACGCTTCTAGCAGCGGTTGAGATGGACGACACGGGTTCAACGCGTATCGGTAAGTACGTATTCAACCACCCATTCTTTGTACCTGGTGTGGTAACCATTGCTTCTGCGGTAGCACTTGGCTTCGCATTCGGTGGTCTACTGATCTAGTGGAAACAGAGTCTTACTCGGGGAGCTTCGGCTCCCTTTTTTATTGCCTGTCGTCTTGAATTATGCTCAATAAATCTTCATTTTCATGAAACTTATTGACTCGCCTCCGGGTCTGATTGAGTTACACTAACGGCAATTATCTAAGATGAATTGACTCTTTTATGCGCGCATTACTTTCCGTTTTACTCTTAGGGCTTATTACCTTTTCCACTCCGTCTTTGGCCTTGTTTGGCAAAGACCAGTTTACCAATAGCCAGAACAACAGTTTTGGTAGCAGCAGCGACAGCTTTGTTCCGGTCGATCAGGCATTTCCGTTTAATTTCTACCAGCAAGACGACAAATTGATGCTCGATTGGCAGGTACGCGATGGTTATTACCTGTATCAAGAGCGTTTATCTGTGTCTGGTGAGAACATCTCACTGGGCGAACTGCAAATGGAAAACGGCACGCCACATAAAGATGAATTCTTTGGTGATGTGCATATCTATACCACACCACTATTTGTCAATATCCCACTGAGTAATTGGCAAGAGGGCGCACGTGTCATTGTGCAATATCAAGGCTGTGCGAAAGCGGGCTTCTGCTACCCACCAGAAACACGTGAGATTCCAATCAGCGCGTTTTCTTCATCCAATTCCGACACCGTAGCACCGACTGCCAAGGCACCGACGACAGAAAAAGCACAGCCAGCAACAAAACCAACCTCCACTTCAGTACCAGTCAGTGAGCAAGATAGCTTGGCCGCGAATCTAGCCGACAAGTGGTGGACGCCGTTGTTGTTTTTGGCACTTGGTGTGGGTCTAGCATTTACCCCTTGTGTGCTGCCGATGTACCCAATTTTGACCAGCATCGTGCTTGGTGGCGGCAAACTGAGCCAACGTCGTGCGCTTGGTTTGTCATTTGTTTACGTACAAGGCATGGCGCTGACTTACACGCTGCTCGGCCTTGTAGTGGCGTCTGCGGGCATGCAGTTCCAAGCGGCGATGCAACACCCTTATGTGCTGATTGGTTTGAGTGTACTGTTCATTGCATTAGCTCTGTCGATGTTTGGTCTGTACTCATTGCAGTTACCAAGCAGCGTGCAAACGTGGCTGAATAACTTAAGTAACAAGCAGCAAGGTGGTAGCAGTGCTGGCGTGTTTGCAATGGGGGCAATATCTGGCTTGGTTTGTTCTCCGTGTACTACCGCCCCACTCTCTGGTGCGCTGCTTTACGTCGCACAAAGTGGCGACTTACTCACTGGTGGGGTCGCCCTTTACGCGCTGGCGATGGGCATGGGGATTCCGTTGATCCTTGTGGCGGTATTTGGCAACAAGTTGCTACCAAAAGCCGGCGGTTGGATGGACCGCGTGAAAACGCTGTTCGGCTTTATTCTGCTTGCTGCGCCTATCTTCTTATTGGAACGCATCATGCCAGAAATGTGGTCAACAATTCTGTGGTCAACACTGGGCATCGCTGCCTTTGGTTGGCTGTATCATGTGAAAAACAGCTTGGAGTTTGGTGGCTGGAAACAAAGCGCCGTTGGCATCATCGCCGTATTGGGTTTGCTCGCGTCAGCACAGCCAGTATTAAATTACTGGTTTGGTAATAACGCAACGCAAGCTAAACAAACTTCCGTAAGCTTTACACGCATTGCCAATGTTGCAGAGTTGGAAGAACAACTAGCGCTAGCCAAAACAGCTGGCAAACCTGTGATGCTCGACTTCTACGCCGATTGGTGTGTGGCGTGTAAAGAGTTTGAGAAGTACACCTTCCATGATCCAAGCGTCGAAGCCAAGCTAAAAGACTTTGTTCTTTTGCAAGCTGATGTAACCAAGAACCAAGTGCAAGATATTGAGTTACTCAAACACATGAACGTACTTGGCTTGCCAACCATCGAGTTCTGGGATGCGAATGGCGAACACATTTCAAACGCGCGTTTAACCGGCTTTATGCAAGCCGAGCCTTTCTTAAAGCACATCCAACAATTCTGATCATCAGATATTCAAACGCCAGTGATGACCACTGGCGTTTTTTATTACCCAGATTTGAATGAGAAAATTGCGCTTATATGCAATTTTCCTAATAAAAGTCGATTTGGTTCAGACTTTTAGCGAATAAATATTGTCCACTCTCTCAAAGCTGGACAATAATAAATTTAACGAAATAGTCAAAAGTGTTTAACGTCATGGATTCGACCTACACCATCATCATTGCAGATGATCACCCACTCTTCCGTAATGCCTTGTTTCAATCTATCCACATGGCAATCAGTGGGGCAAATTTGCTGGAAGCGGACTCACTCGACGCACTACTGGCTTTGTTAGAGCGAGAAGAAGAGCCAGATTTGGTGCTATTGGATCTCAAAATGCCAGGAGCAAATGGTATGTCTGGCTTGATTCACTTGCGAGCAGAACACCCAGACTTACCAATCGTCGTCGTCTCGGCTAGTGAAGAGCCAGCGATCGTGACACAAGTGAAAAGCCATGGTGCGTTTGGTTTTATTCCTAAATCGAGCGACATGCGCGAACTGGTGAATGCGCTCAATCAAGTGCTCAATGGCGACCCGTATTTTCCTGAAGGGCTGATCACCAATAACGCGGCATGTAATGACTTAGCGGAGAAGATTGCCGCGCTAACGCCACAGCAATATAAGGTGTTGGGGATGTTGTCTGATGGCTTACTGAACAAACAAATCGCCTACGAATTGAATGTTTCAGAAGCCACCATCAAAGCGCATATGACGGCGATTTTCCGCAAGCTCGGCGTAAAAAACCGCACACAAGCCGTCATCATGCTAACGGAGATGAACGACTAGGTTCACTCCTCGTCAGCGAGCAGGCTTTGCTCGCTTGGCAAACGGATACCTACTTTGGTGACTTGTTGGTCAACGACATCGGCAATGATCCATTGCAAGCCTTGCCACTCGAATTGGTCCCCTAACACTGGTGTAGTCCCCAGTTGTTCTTCTACAAGGTGTCTTAAGCTTTTATCGAGTGACTCATCGCCCAAGTTCAAGCCATACATCATCGCGATATCGGCAAGGTTCACTTCAATATCTAGGAAGAAATCACCAAAGAATCGTGCCAATGACGCTTTCTCAGGCGCTTCACTAAATAGCAAGCTCAGGGCATCCAAATCCTTTTCTTGTGCCAACACACACAAGGTATCGTCTTCTTCGAGGCGCGTGCTGCCTGACGGATGCAATAACGCCTTATTGCGAAATACTGCGGCGATGCGCGTTCCATCCGGCATCGAAAGACTACGCAATGGTTCACCAATACACCATTTATCCGCTTTAAGCTTATAGATAAACAGCTCCCACTCACTGGTCGGGTAAATCTCCACACCAGTGCGTGAAATTGGCTCAGGTTTAGAAGGCAGCTCTACCTTCGCCAGAGACATCGCTTTAGTCAATGTGCCACCTTGCACAATCAAAGAGACCATTACCACGAAAAACGCCAAATTGAAGTACAACTGCGCATCTGGCAATCCTGCCATCATTGGAAATACCGCCAGAATGATTGGGACAGCACCGCGCAAGCCCACCCAAGAAACAAACCACTTTTCACGTGGTGTGAAACTCTTGAATGGCAGTAAACCGATCCAAACCGAGATTGGACGGGCAAATAAAATCATCCCAAAGGCCAGCGCTAAACCAGGCAAAGCAATAGAGAGCAAGTTGGAAGGCGTAACCAATAAACCAAGCACGAGGAACATACCGATTTGAGCTAGCCACGTCATGCCATCTAGAACATGAAGAATGGAATGGCGGCTGCGTGTTGGACGATTACCTAGCAGTAAACCAACCAGATAAATTGACAGAATACCACTGCCACCTAATGCATTAGATAAAGCGAAAATCAGCAAGCCACCACTGACGGTTAAAATCGAATATAAGCCATCCGGCAGTTGATTACGATTGATGACCTTCCACAAAATCCAGCCACCAGCAAAACCGAGTAAAGCACCAATACCAAACTGCTTAAGAAAACTGAGCGCCAAAAAGCCCACACTCAAATCTGCATCTGGGTTCGCTAAAATAGCAATCAGAGTAACAGTCAGAAACACCGCCATAGGGTCATTGGTGCCAGATTCAATTTCTAGCGTTGAGCCAACACGTTCGTTAAGACTACGACCTTTGAGTAGAGAAAAAACCGCGGCGGCATCAGTGGAGCCGACAATCGCACCAACTAATATACCTTGCAGCAAGTCTAAGTCGAATAACCACGTTGCCATCAGCCCGGTCAAAATAGTGGTGATTGCAACCCCAAACGTTGCCAAGGACACCGAAGGCCATAACGCCACCCTAAAGCTGGCAACCCGTGTTCTCATACCACCATCGAGCAAAATGATGGCTAATGCGAGGTTACTGACCAAGTAAGCGATCGAAAAATTATCAAATAAAATACCGCCTAAACCGTCTTCCCCCGCCAGCATTCCAACGGCTAAAAATACCAAAAGAATTGGGATTCCCAACTTAGAGGAAACTGGGCTTAAAAGAACGCTAAGTGCGATTAACAACGCACCTATAAGAAAAAAACTATTAATGGTGTCTGCGTCCATTCTCACCCTCCCTTAATGAAAAACGATATGCTTGTGATGAGCTAAGGCGACTTCGTTAATAAGTTAATGCCTTAATCTGCCTCCTCCTTAAACCGTCCCAAAGCGCGAGGTTGTACGAGAATGACTCAGTTATATTACTTTATTGTGCGCTAAAACGGTGATTTGGTACGAAAACTTTATGTAAATAAATTACTTGTGAATTTTTCACGCCAATTTTTTCGCTGATTGATAAAAAGAAGAACGCAGAATGTTTCTGTTAAGGATCGCTAAAATCAATGAAGAAAAAATTAATCACGTCTCTTATTCGTGCTTTTTATCATTTTTCTCCTTAGACCTTTGGCTAATTTAACAGCTTTTTAACATTAACAAATAACCCTAACTATTCTCTAAGCGCCCATATCACGGGAGTTTTTTATTTTTTATACCCCGACTAAAGTTGAAAAGAGTTCTTGCCAACACCTTGCTAATGTACATGTTGAAACATTTTTTTAACAACAATACCAATCGTAAGGAGACGGCAATGGCATTTGAAAGCGAAGAAAGAGCCAAAGCCTATTGGGACAAAAACGTGAAGCTCATGATTGGCCTTATGGTCATCTGGTTCGTAGTGTCTTTCGGCTGCGGCATTTTATTTGTCGACGTACTTAATCAATTTCAATTAGGTGGATACAAACTTGGTTTCTGGTTTGCTCAGCAAGGCTCCATCTACACCTTCCTAGGTATTATTTTCTATTACGCATGGAAGATGCGCCAAATCGACCGTGAATTCGGCGTAGATGAGTAAGGAGTAACTCAGATGGATTTGAAAACTATTACCTACCTGGTTGTTGGTGCAACCTTCGTCCTCTACATCGGTATTGCGATCTGGGCGCGTGCGGGGTCAACCAAAGAGTTCTATGTCGCAGGTGGCGGGGTCAACCCAATCGCTAACGGTATGGCAACCGCTGCTGACTGGATGTCGGCGGCATCGTTCATCTCAATGGCGGGTCTGATTGCCTTTATGGGTTACGGCGGCTCCGTATTCCTAATGGGTTGGACGGGTGGTTACGTACTGCTTGCACTGTTGCTCGCCCCTTATCTACGTAAGTTTGGTAAGTTTACGGTGCCAGAGTTTGTTGGTGAACGCTTCTACTCGAACACGGCACGTATCGTGGCGGTTATCTGTCTTATCATCGCATCGGTCACTTATGTTATCGGCCAGATGAAAGGCGTTGGCGTTGCCTTCGGTCGCTTCCTAGAAGTTGATTACTCAACAGGCCTACTGATTGGTATGTGTATTGTATTCATGTACGCAGTACTTGGCGGCATGAAAGGCATCACATACACGCAGATTGCTCAATATTGCGTACTCATTCTTGCTTACACTATCCCTGCAATCTTTATCTCTCTGCAACTTACAGGTAACCCGCTACCTCAGATTGGCCTCGGGAGTACCATTCAAGGCACCGATGTTTATCTGCTCGATAGGCTCGACCAAGTGGTGACCGAACTCGGCTTTAGTGAATACACTACGCAGGTTCGCGGTAGCACACTAAACATGTTCGTTTACACCATGTCATTGATGATCGGTACTGCAGGTCTACCACACGTTATCATCCGTTTCTTTACAGTACCTAAGGTGCGTGATGCGCGTACTTCTGCAGGCTGGGCACTTGTGTTCATCGCTATTCTATACACAACGGCGCCAGCAGTATCAGCAATGGCACGTCTAAACCTAATGGATACCGTCAACCCTGCGCCTGGTCAGCACCTTGCGTATGATGAGCGCCCTGATTGGTTCAAAAACTGGGAAACAACAGGTCTATTAGGCTTTGATGATAAGAATGGCGATGGCCTGATCGAGTACACCTCAAATCCTGATACCAATGAATTGCGAGTTGACCGTGACATCATGGTACTAGCAAACCCAGAAATCGCTAAGCTACCAAACTGGGTCATTGCACTCGTTGCCGCTGGTGGTCTCGCTGCAGCACTATCCACAGCAGCGGGTCTGTTGCTTGCTATTTCGTCGGCGATTTCCCATGACTTAATCAAAGGGGTTATAAATCCGAACATATCCGAGAAGAAGGAGCTGCTTGCCAGCCGAATCTCGATGGCGGTGGCAATCGCAGCCGCAGGCTATCTCGGATTGAATCCTCCAGGCTTTGCAGCTGGTACGGTGGCGCTCGCCTTTGGTCTTGCTGCGTCATCCATCTTCCCTGCGTTGATGATGGGTATCTTCAGTAAAGGCATCAATAAAGAAGGCGCAATCGCCGGTATGATTGCCGGTATCAGTATCACACTGTTCTACGTATTCCAGCACAAAGGCATCCTATTCGTTGCTGACTGGAAATATCTAGAAAGCTGGGGAACCAACTGGTTCCTAGGTATTGAGCCAAACGCGTTTGGTGCTATCGGCGCACTATTTAACTTCATCGTGGCATTCGCGGTATCGAAAGTTACGGCGGAAACACCTCAAGAAGTTAAAGATCTTGTTGAACACGTTCGTGTCCCTGTTGGTGCAGGCGATGCCGTGGATCACTAAAATATAACGCAAGCCACAAAAGCCCCACTTGGGGCTTTTTTATTCACCTAACTTATTCTAATAATTAGATTCCCTGAGCCGTAGCAAGGAAGCACACGAATGGCATTGGTTATATGTTCGGGGAACGCAGAAACCATTGTTTAGAACAAGGCAAAGATTGCAGCAAGCTAGTTGCTCTACCTTCAAAATCATTAACGAAGTTATTAGTGATTTTAGCCAGTTAAAATGAACAGATAATTGATGGAATTAGTATTTTATGTTCAAAAACAAGCACTTTATTCTCGCTCTGCTGATTGCGCCGATTCTTTCTTTGATCGCCTACTTCGGCACCGATATGGCACTCAGCGAGAAACCCCACGCGGCACAAGAAGGGGAAACTTACAAACTCGCGAGTAAGTCTAACTGTCGTTACACCAGTGGACTGTGTGACATGGAAAATGGCGACTTTAAAGTGAAGTTTCGCTCAGAACAGCTCACGAAAAATGGCTTAGAATTGTCACTCAATGCCGCCTATCCACTCGAAGGGGTCAAAGTTTCCATCGTTAATGACGAAGAGAAAAATGCTCAGCCGATTGATATGAAGCCCGCCGATCAGGCTGGAAAAAGTTGGTACATTACCTTACCAAGACCAGCATCCGCAGAAAGTTGGTTAAGAGTCGTCATTCAATCTGGAGGCACACTTTATTACGGCGAAACACAAACCGCGTTTGTGAAGTACGAAACCTTATTTACAGAGTAATGGCCACAGATAAAGACACCGATATCCAAAACGTCGATACCTCATTGTCACCTCAGGACTAAATAATTCCCTCTCTGCCGACGCTTTTACGTCGGCTTTTGTTTCCGTAAGTCTTTCTTCAACAACCTCTTACTCTAAAAAGGGTTGCCAACCCACCACTTAATTGATAATAATTATCATTACATTAAACAAGAGGTGGTTATGGACAACAAACGGGACATCTTCAACGCATTTTTTAAAGCACAAGATAGATTCCTTCTCGCCGCACCACACGGCTTTGAGCCAGACGTAATTCATGACTATATTCATTGGGGAATGGTGTTGTCTTCCTGCTATGAACACGGTGCCGATGAAGAAAATCTATTGTTGTGTGAGCTGTTTTTGCGTCAGGTTTATTTCCATCTACTAGACGCAATTCAAGACTCCACTCGCAGTCGCATCTTCCGTCGTGTCTGTCTCGATTCTATCCATACGCCATTATTCTGTCTCAAACGCTATTACTATCAGTTTGAACAAGGCGACGTGAAATTTCTCGCATTACAACAACAATTACGCCTGATTCAAATCTCACTCGATTAACCAAAAGGATCCCTACCATGAGCACCGAATTCCGCATAGAAACTGACAGTATGGGCGAAGTGAAAGTCCCAGCAGATGCACTCTACCAAGCCCAAACTCAGCGCGCCGTCGATAACTTCTCATTCAGTCAATATAAGATGCCATCTGGCTTCATCCAAGCGTTGGCACACATCAAGCAGACTGCGGCACTCACCAACGCACAATTGGGGCTGCTTGAAGGTGATATCGCTAATGCGATTGCTGACGCAGCTCAGGCGATTATCGAGGGCAATCATATTGAGCAATTTCCAATTGACGTATTTCAAACCGGATCAGGCACCAGCTCAAATATGAATGCGAATGAAGTGATTGCAACACTGGCCTCCCAGCATCTAGGCGGTACCGTCAGTCCTAATGATCACGTCAACATGGGACAAAGCAGCAACGATGTGGTGCCAACCGCAATTCAAGTTAGCGCAGCATTAGCCATTGAAAAACAGCTCTTTCCGGCCCTGTCACACCTCAGCCAAGCACTAGAGTCTAAGCAGCAATCATTGAAAGATGTTGTAAAAACCGGTCGCACTCACTTAATGGACGCGATGCCCATTACCTTTGCTCAAGAGCTTGGCGGTTGGCAGTTCCAAATCGACCATGCTAAGCAAGCGATTGAGCAAGCACTGCCAGCGGTAAAAGCCTTAGCCCAAGGTGGTACAGCGGTTGGCACGGGGATCAATGCCGATCCACGCTTTGCAGACTTATTCGCTAGCAACCTAACCCAGTCAACTCGTATTCAGTTCACGGCCAGTGATAACTTCTTTTTCAATTTAAGCAGTCAAGATGCGATCGTCGCTCTGTCGGGACAGCTCAAAACAGCAGCAGTTGCGATCATGAAGATCGCAAACGATCTTCGTTGGATGAATTCAGGCCCATTGGCTGGTTTAGGTGAGATTGAATTACAAGGCTTGCAACCGGGTTCTTCCATCATGCCTGGCAAAGTAAACCCTGTGATCCCAGAAGCCGCAGCTATGGCCTCAGCGCAAGTCATTGGTAATGACACCACTATTACCGTCGCGGGCCAAGCTGGTAACTTCCAACTAAACGTCATGCTACCTGTCATTGCTCATAATATATTGGAGAGCATCGAGTTGCTCGCTAACAGCGCAACCGCTTTATCCGATAAGGCCATTGCAACATTCGAAGTTCGTCAAGATAACTTGGATGTAGCGCTCGCCAAAAACCCAATTTTGGTCACGGCCCTCAACCCGGTCATTGGCTACCTGAAAGCGGCAGAAATCGCGAAGAAAGCCTATAAGCAGGGTCGTGCGATTATTGATGTCGCAGAAGAAGAAACCGATTTAGATAGAGCCACGCTAGAACGATTGCTTAATCCCGCAAAACTCACCCAAGGTGGTGTTGCGGAATAAGCGGCAAACTCAGCCTACAAACCAAAATAAGATTACAAACACAGAGACCTCCATTCGGAGGTCTCTTTTATAGCAACGCTAAAACACTTTAAATCTATGCGACGCGGTTGAGCACCGAACGCAATTTAAGCGGCTTAACTGGCTTCGCAATAAAGCTGAACCCATTTGCCTTGATGCCATCAAGCATATCATCGGTGCGATCTGCACTAATGATGACGCCTTCAAAGCTGTGGCCTAATCTCAGGCGGCATTGCTGTAGCACTTCTAAACCAGTACGACCATCATCAAGTCGGTAATCGGAAAAAATCACGTCCGGAATCCAACCATCCTCGAGAGCTTGTAGACTTTCTACCAAATCGGTCGCCACTCGCGTATCGCAGCCCCATCGAGACAGTAAGTTTTCCATGCCGACTAGAATGTCAGGCTCATTATCGACACATAGAATTCTTAGATGACCAAGTTCAGATTGGTTACTTGTCGTGACTTGAACTGGGGGCGGCTGCACATGATCGGCTTTATCAAGCGTGATGGAAAAGACACTGCCTTTACCAACCCAAGAACGCATCGAAATTTCATGCCCGAGCACTTGAGCAATTCCCTTGGAAATCGCCAAACCAAGCCCGAGACCTTGGTCGGAACGAACTTGAGTTCCGCGATTAAACTCTTCAAAGATCTCTTGCTGCTTCTCTTCTTCAATACCTACACCGTTGTCCCACACATCAATACGCACTCGCCCTTTTACCCGGCGAACACCAAGCGCCACTTTGCCATTCGGGTTATAACGAAACGCATTGGTCAGGAAGTTTTGCACCACACGGCGCAGCAGTTTGGGATCCGATTTCACCATGAGTGAGGATGGAATCATGGTGAATGCTATACCTTGTTGCTTGGCTAATGCGCTGAACTCCGCATTCAAATTCGACAACACATCGTTTAACGCAAAACCGTGCACATTGACTTCCAGCTTGCCCGACTCCAAGCGCGAAATATCCAGCAAATCTCCTATCAGGTCTTCGGCCGCCTCTAAAGCACTCTCAATGTGAGCCGACAGCTTTTTGGCTTCGCTGTCTTTGGCTACTTCCGACAATGAAGAAGCGAACAGGCGCGCAGCGTTGAGTGGCTGCATCAAGTCATGGCTTACTGCCGCCAAGAACCGTGATTTGGACTTCGATTCCAAATCGGAGCGTTGCGTCGCTGCCACCAGCTGCTTGTTAAGTTGTTCTAATTCCCGAGTCCGCAGACGTACCCTTTCTTCCAATGTCTCGTTGGCGTCTTTCAGCGCTTGCTCTGCATCTCGGAATACGGTGATGTCGGTAAAGCTCATCACAAAGCCACCACCTGGCATTGGGTTACCTTGTACCTCAATCACGCGACCATCGGGGCGGACCCGAGAAGAGGTGTGCCGAGTCCCTTGCTCAAGGTGATACACACGGCGACGGACGTGGTCATCAGGATCGCCTGGGCCACATAAACCTTGCTCTGCATTGTGCCGAATCACATCCGCAATCGGTCGCCCAACTTGGATCAAGCCTGGCGGAAATTCAAAGAGTTCTAAGTAGCGTTGGTTCCAAGCCACCAAGCGTAATTGCTTATCGACCACCGCAATACCTTGGCCGATATGTTCAATCGCCCCTTGAAGTAGGCCTCGGCTAAAATCGTACAGTTCAGAGGCTTCATCGACGATAGTCGCCACCTCTTCAAGCTGCATGTTTCTTCCCTGCAACGCAGAAGTGAGTACTAACTTAGCAGAAGAAGCGCCGAATACCCCGGCTAATACACGTTCGGTATGTCGAATCAGAGAAGATGGCGCCTGCTGATTCGGCATTAGCTCTTCTCGTTGCTGGCTCCAATACGCTTGAAAAGCCGCTTTTACTCGCGTTCGCCCAACAAACCTAGACGCTAGCATTTCTAGTTCCGCAACCGTAACACGACTCTGGTATAGGCTCATGTTTTCGCTTTCAGGCAGTGGCGTACCAACGAATGATGCCGATTGTAAGCGCTCACTTAGGCTTGGTCGTGTAGTCATAGAAACCACGACAAAACACACTGCATTGGCGACCACGCTGAGGATCATCCCCCAATCTGAAATCGCAATGTCAAAGCCAGCCAATACCTCTGGTGGGGTGATCAACCAAATCAAAAAGTTGTTACTGGCATTCCCGGCAAGCATGTCCGTTTGGCTCATTAACGTAATCAGCCAAATGGTAAAGCCTACCGCCAAGCCAACATACACACCCTTCTTATTCCCTTGACGCCAGTACATACCGCCCACCAGCGCAGGCGCGAATTGCGTGATCGCCGCAAATGAGAGAAAGCCGATCGCTGAGAGTGAGTGAATGGTATCTAACGCTTGATAAAAACCCCAAGCGCCAATTAGTAGGACTAAAATCAGACCACGGCGGATCCGCAGTAATAATTCAGAGAAGTGATGATGGTTACGCTGCGTCAATCGCATGCGACGCAATAGTAGTGGCATAACCAAGTCGTTCGATACCATGATCGCTAAGGCAATCGTCGACACGATAACCATGCCACTGGCCGCCGAAGTGCCACCTAAAAATGCAAGCAAAGCGATTTCACTCGCCCCTACCGACATCGGCACACTGATCACATAAGTATCAGGCGAAGCACCACTCAACAAACCTTGCCCTACCCACGCAATAGGTAAAACAAAAATCCCCATCAAGATCAGATAAATGGGAAACAACCAACGAGCAACATGCAAATCTTGCGCGCGTTCATTTTCCACTACCATCGTATGGAATTGTCGTGGAAGACAAACAATCGCCAGCATCGTGAGTACGGTATGAATCAATATGGTCGGGATGTTTGGTGACTGATACGTCTGTGCGGCAACATCAACTAAGCTCAAATTCTCGGTGTTCATCGCCAACCAAACAATGAATACACCGACTACTAAAAACGCCAACAGTTTGATAATCGATTCGAAGGCAATCGCCATCATCATCCCACGATGGTGTTCCGTGTTATCAATGTGCCGGGTACCAAATAGCATGGTAAAAATTGCCAGTGCGACCACGACAAACCACGACACGCTATCGTTTTGATAACCAAAATCGGTAGCCAGTTCTGGGGCAATGATTTCTAGCCCCATGGTGATACCACGCAACTGCAAAGCGATGTACGGCAAAATTCCCGCAACTGCAATGAGTGTAACAACTACGGCCAAACCTTGAGATTTGCCGTAACGAGCTCCGATAAAATCAGCAATCGACGTGATGTGTTCCCGTTTAGCAATCAAAATAAGCCGAGCTAAAACGCGCCATCCGATGGTAAACACTAAAATGGGGGCAATATAGATGGGCAAGAAAGACCAAGGGTTACTGCTGGCCTGCCCGACCGTGCCGTAGAAGGTCCACGATGTACAGTACACCGCAATGGAAAGGCTATAAATCCACGGCCGCCAGCGTGCTAACCACCTTTTCTGAATGTCGCCGTACCACGCGATGATAAATAAGGCTCCCAAATACGCCAAAGAAACGGGAACCACCAGCCATCCTTGCATCCGATATCCTTTCTTGCCTTTCTTGCCGTTTTAAAGCAAGAGAATAAAAAAACCTCTCCATTAGGGAGAGGTTTCATTTAACACTGCTTTCACAACGGAGACAAAGCTTAGTTTTTAACCTTTGTCACAGAAGTCTAATTCTGTGTTTCCAGTGACTTGTCTGATACATCGACCACATGATGTGGCTCTTGTGGTTCGAGCTTGATGAACAATGCCAATAAACCCATCGCGGCCATGCCCCAGAACACAAGTGGTCCCCAGTGCTCATAACCCCAACCGCTCAACACGGTCATCAGTGCGATGAATGCGCCTAGCGGAATCGCGTTATACAATGCTTGCAGCGCCACTATCTTATTCTCTTCCGAGTTTTGGATATATTGAATCGCAGCAATGTGTGCCGTTGCGAATGTCACGCCATGCAATAATTGAACAATCACCAAAGCAACAATCGACGTTGTCGATGCCGTAATGCCCCAACGCATCATCACACCAACGGCAGCAACAACAAATAACGCGCGCATTGACCAACCGACGAATAAACGCTTGCTCAGCGCAAACACTGCCACTTCGGCTGCAACACCCAAGCTCCACAGATAGCCAATCACATCTTCCGAATGACCTGCGGCTTTCCAGTGAATAGCGCTAAAACCGTAGTAAGCCGCATGACTGCCCTGAATTAATGACACCAACACTAAGAATTTAAGTATCGGCTTGTCTGTCAAAAGAGCACTCAGTTTTGGACGCTCCGCGCTTTGCCCACCAAGCGTAACGGGCATCGGGTTAGTCATACGCATTGAAAATAGCAACGAAACTAATACCCCGGCCATCGCCGTGTACAAGATCATATCAGAGCCAAATTCAGCCACCAGATAACCCACGGCCGTCGAACCCGCGATAAAGGCGATCGAGCCCCATAAGCGCGTACGGCCGTAGTCGAGCATTTTCAGACGAGCGTAGTAGTTTGCCATCGCATCCGATAATGGAACAATCGGTCCACAACAGAGGTTAAATAGCACCGTCGCTAACGCCATTAACCAAAAACTGCCACCTGTAAAAAAGTGAAATCCAACAAAAAGGAGGGCAGCGAAACTCAACCAACGTAAAGCAGGCATAAGGTGTTCAACTTTGTGCACTCGTGGGGTGATCACGATATTGGCGACACAACGTGTCGCAAGACCCAACCCAACTAGCAAACCGATGTCGGTCGAAGAGACACCTTGCTCCTTAAACCAAAGTGACCAAAATGGCAGATATACGCCATACGCAAAGAAGAATCCGAGAAAGTACTGGGAAATCCAGCCATACGGAGAAGGTTTCAACATTACTAATATCCTAAAACGGGAACATCAACGTTCGAACCGGGAATTATGGATCGCTATGCGTATTATAAAAAGGGAAGAATAGGCAACTTATCGTTTCCTCGATGGAATACTAACTTTGCGACATTGGCCATCTTAAAGCGAAATCATCGTGATTTAGACCAAAGTCGTCTGGCTTCCGGTAGGAAATTTGTCAGACTTAGAGAGTGTTCCTTCCATCATTGGGTGTTCTCATGCCTGACAAATTTAACATGCAATCTCCACCGTTCGACCGCTTAACCGAAGCACAACAGACACGACTGCGCTCGTCTCTGGACGTTGCCTACTATCGAGCTCGAGATGTAATTTTATCTTGCGGACAGAAGAACCCTCACTTGCATATTCTGATCAAAGGCGCGGTAGAAGAGCGCTCCCAAGATCAGCAGGAAGTGTTCGCGCATTATGCCAACGACGATATGTTTGATGTGCGCTCATTACTTGAAGACAACGTACGTCATCAATACATCGCTCTTGAGGACACACTCTCCTATCTGCTGCCGAAAGACGTCTTTCTGGCGCTTTACAACGAGAATGGTCAGTTTGCGGCCTATTTCGATAACAATTTATCAAAGCGACAAGAGCTCATCGAAGCCGCTCACCAACAACAAAACTTGGCAGAGTTTATCCTCACCAAAGTGGACCGCAGCATTTATCACCCACCGATGATCCTTGAGCCAAATACGCCGATTAACGAGGTGACGCACACCCTAAAAGCAAATGGGATCGATGCAGCACTTGTCAAACTCAATGATGACGATCCGCGATTAGAAAAATGGCCTTCGGCTCATCCATACGCCATCGTGACGCGCACCAACATGCTGCACTCCGTGATGTTAGATGGCTGCGCACTCAATACCCCTGTCGGTGATATCGCCACCTTTCCTGTCTATCACGTTGATGATGGTGACTTTTTGTTCAATGCCATGATCACCATGACTCGAAATCGAATGAAGCGTCTCATGGTATGTGATGGCAACCAAGCCGTCGGCATGCTGGATATGACCCAAATTCTCAGCGCGTTCTCTACCCACTCTCACGTATTAACGCTCAGTATTGCCAGAGCAAGCAGTGTGGAAGAGCTCGCATTGGCCTCAAACCGCCAGCGTCAATTGGTCGAGAGTTTATTGAGAAACGGCATCCGCACTCGCTTTATCATGGAGCTGATTTCCGCCGTGAACGAGCAAATTATCGAAAAAGCGTTTGAGTTAGTGGTTCCACCTGCCTTGCACGATCATTGTTGCTTAATCGTGCTCGGCTCAGAAGGTCGAGGAGAACAAATTCTCAAGACAGACCAAGACAATGCTCTAATTATTCAAGATGGTTTGGAATGGCCTCATTGCGAACAAGTGATGCAATCCTTCACGCACACTCTACAACAGCTCGGCTACCCACTCTGTCCGGGTAAAGTCATGGTCAACAACCCGAAATGGGTCAAAACGCAGCAAGAGTGGATAAACACCTTAGACCGCTGGATAGCCAAAGCCGAACCACAACAAATCATGGACTTAGCCATTTTCAGTGACGCCCATGCTGTTGCGGGGAATCGCGAGCTGCTGGCTCCAATCGCGGTCCACCTTCGCGACACAATGAAAGATCGCATGTTGATACTGTCTGATTTTACTCGCCCTGCCTTGCAGTTTTCTGTGCCCCTAACTCTGTTTGGCAACGTAAAAAGTGCTAAGGACGGATTAGATATTAAACGCGGCGGCATTTTCCCAATTGTGCACGGCATTCGCACCTTGTCTTTGGAATATGCCATTGAGGAGAAGAACACGTTTGAGCGCATTGAAGCACTGAGAAATAAGCGCATCTTAGAGCCTGATACGGCAGATAACCTCAACGAAGCACTGAAATTGTTCTTTAAGGTTCGCCTTAATCAACAACTCAAAAAGCAAGAAGCATTAAATAACATTGATATTAAACAACTGGATAGAACCGAGCGTGATTTACTTCGCCACAGCTTACATGTCGTGAAAAAATTTAAGCAATTTTTAGGCTTCCACTATCAAATTCGTGATTAACCATGATTTTCATAAATCATACAGAGGCGTAGGCAATGAACTGGTTACAACGCAAATACTGGCACTACAAACTGAAAGGCTCTCCTTATCAGTCGCTTTTTTGCACGCCCGATAAAACAGAATACGTTTCTCTCGACTGCGAAACCACCAGCCTTGATCCAAATCGCGCCGAGTTGGTGACCATTGCGGCCACGAAGATCATCGACAACCGCATCATCACTAGCCAGCCATTTGAAGTCCGCTTACGCGCGCCGCAATCGCTCGATTCTGGCTCAGTCAAAATTCATCGAATTCGCCACCAAGACTTAGTCGACGGGATTAGCGAAAAAGAGGCGCTGCTCGAGCTACTCGACTTTATCGGCAACCGACCACTTGTCGGCTATCACATTCGTTACGATAAAAAGATCTTAGATCTTGCTTGTCTGAGGCAACTTGGCTTTCCACTTCCTAACCCGCTCATCGAGGTAAGTCAGATTTATCACGACAAGCTGGAAAGACATTTGCCGAATGCCTATTTCGACTTAAGTCTTGATGCCATTTGTAAGCACCTCGAACTTCCTATCCAAGATAAACACGACGCTTTACAAGATGCGATTTCTGCCGCTTTGGTCTTTGTTCGCTTAACGAAAGGCGATTTGCCCAACCTAACCGCGCCGTATACATAAAAATCAGTTGACCTAGCTCCCAGAAATACTTTTGTTTCAGCGATTTCACGGCGCTTCCTTCACTCTCATCCTAAAGTCTAATTGTGGAAATACGCGCAGTGACTGACAGTTATAAGCACAACGTCGTCATTACCACGACCAAGTTATTTAGAACCAAAAAACAGCCCTACAAAAACATATTCAAAATCTTATCTAGATTGGTGTAAGGCCGAGAAATAAGGCACAAGGAGAGAAGCCATGAGCGAAGCCCACGTTTATCCGGTAAAAGAAAATATTAAAACTCATACACACGCGGATAATGATACTTACTTAGCCATGTATCAGCAGTCGGTAACCGATCCAGAGGGCTTCTGGAACGAACACGGCAAAATCGTTGATTGGATCAAACCTTTCACCAAAGTAAAAAGCACCTCTTTCGATACTGGTCATGTCGACATTCGTTGGTTTGAAGACGGCACGCTGAACGTCTCGGCGAACTGTATTGACCGTCATCTCGCAGAACACGGGGATGACGTCGCAATCATCTGGGAAGGCGATGATCCAGCCGACGACAAAACACTCACTTTCAACGAACTGCACAAAGAAGTATGTAAGTTCTCCAACGCATTGAAAGAGCAAGGCGTACGTAAAGGCGACGTGGTGTGTTTATACATGCCAATGGTGCCAGAAGCCGCAGTGGCTATGCTCGCTTGTACCCGCATCGGTGCGGTTCATACTGTTGTATTTGGCGGTTTCTCACCAGAAGCACTCTCTGGCCGTATCATCGACTCTGACGCTAAAGTCGTGATCACCGCTGATGAAGGCGTGCGCGGCGGGCGTGCCGTTCCACTGAAAAAGAACGTGGACGAAGCACTAACTAACCCAGACGTAAAAACCATCAATAAAGTGTTGGTGCTTAAACGTACAGGTGGTGATGTCGAATGGCATGAACACCGTGATGTTTGGTGGCACGAAGCAACAGCTAACGTTTCTGACGTTTGCCCACCAGAAGAGATGAAAGCCGAAGATCCGCTCTTCATCCTTTACACTTCAGGTTCAACAGGCAAACCTAAAGGTGTACTACACACGACTGGTGGTTACCTCGTCTACGCGGCGATGACCTTCAAATATGTGTTCGATTACCAACCAGGCGAAACCTTCTGGTGTACCGCGGACGTGGGTTGGATTACCGGTCACACTTACCTAGTCTACGGTCCACTTGCAAATGGGGCGAAGACCATCTTATTCGAAGGTGTACCAAACTACCCAAGCACAAGCCGTATGAGCGAAGTGGTTGATAAACACCAAGTCAACATTCTATACACCGCCCCAACCGCGATTCGTGCGCTAATGGCAAAAGGTGATGAAGCGGTTGCAGGCACATCTCGTTCAAGCCTGCGCATCATGGGCTCAGTGGGCGAACCAATCAACCCAGAGGCGTGGGAGTGGTACTACAAAACGATTGGTAACGAGAACTCACCTATCGTCGATACTTGGTGGCAAACGGAAACTGGCGGCATCTTGATTGCACCACTACCGGGGGCAACCGATCTAAAACCAGGCTCTGCGACTCGCCCATTCTTCGGCGTCCAGCCTGCTCTTGTCGATAACATGGGCAATATTCTTGAAGATACTGTTGCTGAAGGTAACTTGGTTATCCTTGATTCTTGGCCAGGCCAGATGCGCACGGTTTACGGCGACCATGAGCGCTTTGAACAGACCTACTTCTCAACCTTTAAGGGTATGTACTTCACCAGTGATGGTGCGCGTCGTGACGAAGACGGCTACTACTGGATCACTGGCCGTGTTGATGACGTACTAAACGTGTCGGGTCACCGTATGGGTACCGCTGAAATTGAATCAGCGCTAGTGGCGCACCACAAGATTGCAGAAGCGGCGATTGTTGGTATTCCACATGACATCAAGGGCCAAGCTATCTACGCTTACATTACATTGAACGATGGTGAATTCCCGTCAGCAGAGCTGCACAAAGAAGTTAAAGATTGGGTGCGTAAAGAGATTGGTCCAATCGCGACACCAGATGTACTGCACTGGACGGATTCCTTACCGAAGACTCGCTCTGGTAAGATCATGCGTCGAATCCTGCGTAAGATTGCAACGGGCGATACAAGCAACCTCGGAGACACATCAACGCTTGCCGATCCGAGCGTGGTAGACAAACTTATCGCAGAGAAAGCAGAATTGGCATAAATTCAACCAACTGTTTTAAAAGCACTTTAAAAACCGCCATCACTCATGGCGGTTTTTTGCTTTTGCGCACAAATTAGCCACACAAAGAACATGGCAATTATGTTGTTTTTGTTAACTTGGTTACAGAAACGAAGGTGGCTATTAGGAGATTAGACCAGTAAATTGCTGCTAATTGCTATGAATTAGCTATAATCTTGGTCGATTTTTTAAAATTTGCTCGGTTTTAACAAAAAAATCGTGCTGAACTATCGTATATTTGGGAATATAAACGTTCCACTCACGATAAGGGAAGATAGCAACATAATGTCTGCAAAGTCACGGATTCTTGTTCTAAACGGACCAAATCTTAACCTATTGGGTCTGCGCGAACCGACACACTATGGTCACAGCACCTTAGCACAAGTTGTGGATGCTCTTACGAAGCAAGCTCATAACGCTGGGGTGGAACTGGAACACCTACAATCAAATCGTGAGTACGAACTGATTGAAGCCATTCATGCTGCTTATGGCAAGATTGACTTCATCATCATCAATCCAGCGGCTTTCACTCATACCAGTGTGGCACTGCGAGATGCATTACTTGGCGTCGCCATCCCATTTATTGAGGTGCACTTATCAAATGTGCACGCACGTGAACCATTTCGTCATCACTCTTATCTGTCAGATAAAGCAGAAGGCGTGATTTGCGGTTTAGGCGCACAAGGTTATGAATTCGCTCTGTCTGCCGCGATTAATAAGCTACAGGCAAAGTAACCCTAACACTCTGCAACCCCACGAGGGTTGTCTTAATCACAAGATAAAAGAGAAAGAAAAGATGGATATTCGTAAAATCAAGAAGCTAATTGAGTTAGTTGAAGAGTCTGGCATTGCTGAGCTAGAGATTTCTGAAGGTGAAGAGTCAGTACGCATCAGTCGTCACGGCACTGCAGCCCCTCAAGCACCAGTTCACTACGCAGCAGCTCCAGTAGCGGCACCTGCTCCAACAGCAGCGGCACCAGTAGCAGAAGCGCCAGCAGCAGAAGCTCCAGCAGCTGCAACGCCTGCAGGTCACCAAGTTCTTTCTCCAATGGTTGGTACTTTCTACCGTTCTCCAAGCCCAGACTCTAAAGCATTCGTAGAAGTGGGTCAGAAAGTAAATGCTGGCGATACGCTATGTATTGTTGAAGCAATGAAAATGATGAACCAAATCGAAGCGGACAAATCTGGCGTTGTTACAGCGATCCTAGCTGAAGACGGCCAACCAGTTGAATTCGACCAACCTCTTGTTGTAATCGAATAAGCGGGGCTTGCCTTATGCTAGACAAAGTAGTCATCGCGAACCGAGGTGAAATTGCACTTCGTATTCTTCGCGCTTGTAAAGAGTTAGGTATTAAGACCGTCGCTGTTCACTCGACAGCTGACCGCGATCTTAAGCACGTACTACTCGCAGACGAAACCGTATGTATCGGCCCTGCTCGTGGTATCGACAGCTACCTAAATATCCCACGAATTATTTCTGCAGCAGAAGTAACAGGAGCAGTTGCCATTCACCCTGGTTACGGCTTCTTGTCAGAAAACGCAGACTTCGCTGAGCAAGTTGAGCGCAGTGGTTTCATCTTCGTTGGTCCAAAAGCAGACACTATCCGCCTGATGGGTGACAAAGTGTCGGCGATCAACGCAATGAAGAAAGCTGGCGTTCCTTGTGTGCCTGGTTCTGACGGTCCTCTGGACAACGACGAAGAGAAAAACAAGGCGTTTGCTAAACGCATTGGTTATCCAGTCATCATCAAAGCGTCTGGTGGCGGCGGTGGCCGTGGTATGCGTGTCGTTCGCGCAGAAAAAGACCTAATCCAAGCGATTGCAATGACGCGCGCTGAAGCAAAAGCAGCGTTCAACAACGATATGGTTTACATGGAGAAATTCCTAGAAAACCCTCGTCACGTTGAAGTACAAGTTATCGCTGACGGTCAAGGCGGCGCAATCCACCTTGGTGAGCGTGATTGTTCAATGCAACGTCGTCACCAAAAAGTAGTGGAAGAAGCTCCAGCACCAGGTATCACTGAAGAGATGCGTAAGTACATCGGTGAACGTTGTACTCGTGCATGTATCGAAATTGGCTACCGCGGCGCAGGTACGTTCGAATTCCTATACGAGAACGGTGAATTCTACTTCATCGAAATGAACACTCGTATTCAGGTAGAACACCCAGTAACAGAAATGGTTACCGGCATCGACCTAATCAAAGAACAGCTTCGCGTTGCGGCGGGTCAACCTCTGTCATTCACTCAAGATGACATTAAGATCCGTGGCCATGCGATTGAGTGCCGTATCAACGCAGAAGACCCAGAACGCTTCCTACCATCTCCAGGTAAGATAGAGCGTTTCCACGCGCCTGGTGGCATGGGTGTGCGTTGGGAATCACACATCTACTCTGGTTACACAGTACCGCCTCATTACGATTCAATGATTGGTAAGCTAATCACGTACGGTGAAAACCGTGATGTGGCGATTGCACGCATGAAGAATGCTCTGGGTGAGATGATCATCGAAGGCATCAAAACCAACGTGCCACTGCAATTCTCCATTATGAATGACGAAAACTTCCAGCATGGTGGTGCAAACATCCACTACCTAGAGAAGAAGCTCGGCTTACAATAAGCCTTAGCTAACGTCTTACAAAATGCCCACACCCGTGGGCATTTTTGTTTTGTATGGACTCTAAGCATTCAACAAATACGTAGGCTTATTTGGGTATATACTCAAACAAATCGTAGAGTTCTGGTAAACTCTGCGCCACTTCATTCACTTTAAGAGCAAAAACCAATGCCTTGGATTCAAATCAAACTCAACGCGACCAACGAAAACGCTGAGCAAATCGGCGATATGCTAATGGAAGAGACTGGCGCGCTGTCTGTTACATTCTTAGACGCGCAGGATACACCTGTATTCGAACCTCTACCTGGCGAAACTCGCTTATGGGGCGATACTGACATTCTGGCACTGTACGATGCAGAAGCAGACACCAACTTCATCATCGACCAAATTAAAGCGAGCAATATGCTGGCTGACAATTTTGCTTACAAAGTAGAACAGCTTGAAGATAAAGACTGGGAACGCGAATGGATGGAAAACTTCCACCCAATGAAATTTGGTGAACGCCTATGGATTTGTCCAAGCTGGCGCGACATTCCAGATCCTGACGCTGTTAATGTTATGTTGGATCCTGGCCTTGCATTCGGTACGGGTACTCACCCTACAACAGCACTTTGTCTTGAGTGGCTAGAAAGCATGGACTTAAGCGGTAAGACCGTTATCGACTTCGGTTGTGGCTCTGGCATTCTGGCGATCGCGGCGATCAAACTGGGCGCTGAAAAAGTGATAGGGATCGACATTGATCCTCAAGCACTGCTTGCTTCGAAAGACAACGCAGAGCGTAACGGCGTTGCCGACAAACTAGAAGTTTACCTTCCTCAAAACCAACCAGAAGGTCTGATTGCAGACGTGGTTGTTGCTAACATTCTTGCTGGCCCACTGCGTGAACTTGCACCAATCATTAAAGGCCTAGTTAAACCAAATGGCAACCTCGCTATGTCCGGCGTATTAGACACCCAAGCCGAAGATGTTGCGAATTATTACCGTGACGAGCTTCACATTGACCCGATTGTTGAGCAAAGCGAATGGTGTCGCATCTCTGGTCGTAAGCAAGGCTAGACAAGGATTTAAAGGCTAATTGTTTGAAATTCATACAATTTACAAAAACAATTTGTAAATGCTCAAATATTAGTCTTTTCACGCAGTAAAAAAATGCGTAAAATGCGCGCCCTTGCTAGTACAGAACTGTGATGACGTTTTGAAAATCGGAAACTATCAACTTAAGAACAATCTAATCGTAGCCCCAATGGCTGGTGTAACGGATAGACCGTTCCGCGAGTTGTGTCTTCGTTATGGTGCGGGAATGGCGGTCAGTGAAATGATGTCTGCTAACCCAAAACTATGGAAAACGTCGAAGTCGAAACAGCGCATGGTACATGAAGGCGAATCGGGCATTCGCTCTGTACAGATTGCCGGTTCCGATCCTCAGCTTATGGCGGATGCAGCTCAATTCAGTGTTGAAAACGGTGCGCAAATCATCGATATCAACATGGGCTGCCCAGCAAAGAAAGTGAATAAAAAGCTGGCGGGCTCTGCACTGCTTCAATACCCGAACATTATCGAAGAGATTTTGAAAGCGGTAGTGAATGCGGTTGACGTTCCTGTAACGTTAAAGACCCGGACAGGCTGGGATACAGAAAATAAAAACTGTCTCCAAATCGCTAAATTAGCCGAAGACTGCGGCATACAAGCTCTTGCACTGCACGGTAGAACGAAAGCATGTATGTACAAAGGTGAGGCCGAATACGACAGCATTAAAGCGGTAAAAGAGGCGATTTCAATTCCGGTTATCGCGAACGGTGATATCGATAGTCCGGAGAAAGCCAAATTTGTACTGGAGTACACCGGTGCGGACGCTTTAATGATTGGACGCCCTGCCCAGGGTCGTCCTTGGATTTTCCAGGAAATCCATCACTTTTTGGAAAACGGCACCACAATGGATGAGCTTCCAGCACAGGAAGTGAAAACCATTATGCTTGGTCATGTGAATGCTCTGCATGAATTCTATGGAGAGTACCTTGGACCGCGTATCGCGCGTAAGCACGTAGGTTGGTATCTGAAAGAGCATGAGCAGGCGAGTGAGTTTCGCCGTACCTTCAACGCTATCGAGGCAGCTCCGCTGCAAATTGAGGCGTTAGAAGGTTATTTTGATAACGTTGCATCATAATTAAGAGAAGAGCTAGACCGAATATGTTCGAACAAAATCTGACTTCAGAAGCATTAACAGTAACTACAGTAACGTCACAAGACCAGATTACTCAGAAGCCTTTACGTGACTCTGTTAAAGCGTCTCTTAAAAACTACCTTGCTCAGCTAAATGGGCAAGAAGTAACAGAACTATATGAATTAGTTCTAGCTGAAGTTGAACAGCCACTATTAGATACCATCATGCAGTACACTCGCGGTAACCAGACTCGCGCAGCGACTATGATGGGTATCAACCGCGGTACTCTTCGCAAGAAACTAAAAAAATACGGCATGAACTAAGACCGGCTTTCAAAAAGTATTTGGAACAAGCCGTTACCTTTTTAGGTAACGGCTTTTCTTTATCTACTAAAACACTACGAATAACGCTCACTTTGTTCAGCATTACCAACTGGCTTTAAGATAACCACTGCTGAGCCAAACAATAACAAAGCCACGACAGCGACCCATTCACTACCTACAGAATAAGCAAAGCCTGCCAAGGCAGACCAAATCGCGACACCAAAGTGCATCATACTCATTCCAGAAGACATCAGCACACCTCGATGTTCATCAGATAAGCTTGCTATATGTGCTTGTAACGCCGGAGAGCCTACCCCTCCAGCAAGAGACCAGAGCACTAGAGCTGGAAGATAAGCGGTCACCGTACTCATCTCATTTGAGAACACCCATGCACTGCAAGGTATGCACACCATTAAAGCCACTCGCATAACGGCTCGAGAGCTACCAAGCCAACGGCAAGCTCTCCCCACGCACATATTTCCAACCACACTCACGATCCCTAGAGCAGCATAAATAGCGCCCACCCAACCGAGCGCCAACTCGCTGGTATCTCGAATATGAAGGCCTATCAGGTTAAATACACCAATACCTCCCCCTAGGCCTAAACACATCGCTAGAATAGCCCTCAACGCGCCTGGAAGATGAATGACGTCTGTGATAGGTGGCAGAGTATCTGACTTCTTGGACTCATTATGCTTGTTGTTCATGAACACTACGCTCATGGCACCGACAAGAAGAGCCGCAACGCCCAAAATAATAAAAGCGGCACGCCATGATAAAAGCTGGGTCAGCAATGCTCCGATCGCTGGGCTGGTTATCATACCCAGCGTTAATCCCGCCTGAACCATCACAATTTGACGCATCGCTCTATTACCCTTCGCGTCTCCCGCCAACGCAAATGCAATTGGCAACATGCCTGCACTTGCAATACCTGTGATCACTCGACTTGCAATCGCAAGTTCAAAATCATGAACTATGCCCGTCGTAATAGACGCAACCCCAAATACGAAGCAAGCAGGCAACATGATACGAATACGCCCAACCCGGTCTGATAAACGTCCCAGGTAAGGAGCGCAAATTGCTATAGCTAAACTATATGCCGTAATAAATAACGTAACCTGACTCGGTTGAACACTTAAATCATTTCCGATAGGTTCAAGAATAGATCCAAGCATCAACTCATCAGCACCAACAAGAAAAGCAACAAGAAATAGGATCATGGACTGCATCATAGCTCCACCTCCTGTTCTGTTTCCGATTCAGCATAAGTGAGCAACGAAATATCTAAAACTCTATCAGGCCAAGATTGTAAAAACGCCTTCTCATGAGATACCACAATCACACTACCAGAAAAGCGCTGGAGAGCCTCTTTAAGCGCATTTTTACTGCTGCTATCCAAATGTGTCGTTGGCTCGTCCAACAGCAAAACATTGCATTTCTGGACTGATAAACAACAAAGTTTCACGCGAGTTTGCTCACCTCCACTTAATGTATCTAGGTGGCGCTGCGTCTTATCTCCGGTGACCCCAAAGCGAGCTAATATCTTGCGTGATTCTTTGCTTGATATCGTTGGATCACAAGAGCATAGCTCCTGCTCAGGCGTGTGCTGAGGGTGACGCCAAGACAAATCTTGAGAAAAATACCCAATCATTGCACCTTTTGCCAATACCACCTCACCAGAGAGCGGCTCGATCTCCCCCATAAGGGTTTTAAGCAAAGTCGACTTACCTACGCCGTTAAAACCAGAAACGACCAACTTCTCCCCGCGCGCTAACGTGATATCAAGCGCAGGAAGCAGAGGCTGCTGATAACCTATCTTCAACGCTTTTGCGTCAATCACATACTGTTGCCCAATAGGCTGGTGAGCAAAGTCAAACATCGATACTTTCTCTATATGATTCAGTTGAATACGTTCGATTTTATCCAGTTTTTTCTTGCGTCCCTTAGCAAGACTCGCGTTAACTCCAGCGCCATTTTTGGCAATAAATTGCTCTAACTTTCGAATTTCATTTTGCTGAGCCTTATATTGCTTTTCTAACAAAGCACCGTCGTGATGCTTTTGCTGCATTGCTTTGACATAAGTGCCGCTGTATTTTCGGACCGTTTGATAATCAATATCACAAATACTGGTCGCTACTTGATTAAGGAAGTCAATATCATGAGAAACCAGTAAAACAGTGCCAGTGTAATCGTTGAGAAACGTGACCAACCATTCAATGTGCAGAGCATCAAGATAGTTTGTCGGCTCGTCGAGAATTAACACATCGGGGTTGCGGAGTAACAACCTCCCTAAAAGGACCTTGTGTCTTTGACCCCCACTTAGCGAGACAAGCGGTGTATCTAAGCCAAATTGATAAATGCCAAGACCTACAGCAACTTGTTCAATTTTGGTATCAATTGCATAGAAGTCTTCATCTTCTAAATATGCCTGTAGTCGGGCGACTTGGCTTAAAAGAGATGTAGAGTGAGACTCGGTCATCGCCTGATACAAAGTCCAAAGCTTCTGCTCGGCAGCGTATAAGTTCTCAAAAGCACTCTTTAAGCATTCATAAACCGTCAGCGCATTATCCATCTTAAAATGTTGCTCTAAATACCCCACCTCAAGGTTTGGTAACCAGTCAATGCAGCCCTTATCTGCAGATAATTCACCGATAAGCAGTTTTAATAAGGTGCTTTTTCCAACGCCATTCGCTCCGGTGATACCTATTTTCTCTCCCACGTTAATTCGAAATGTCGCGTTATTATATAAACTCTTATCAGCGAGCTGATAAGACAAATTTTTAACTTGTAAAATACTCATGTTTTTAACCAAATAAAAAGGGCCGGTGATCAATACCGGCCCTTATTTCAATACTGGATAATGCTTTGTAGCTGCTTAACAGATACAAAAAGGCCGATGATGAAATATCACCGGCCATCTCTTCTCTTTTATCAGGTGTACAGACGCCTGCGTATAACTTCAGCGAAGTTACTCACGCATAAAACACCTGATGAAGATTAATTTAAGACTCCGAGCAACACTTCATCGCGTTTTTTGCACGGAGTTCAGCCTTCTTACAAAGCTTTTAAACAAGAGATATAACATGGTTTACTGTCGAAAAAACATTCGATGTGAAGCGTACACCTTTAGAATAAAAAGTGCCAGATAATTATTAAAACTATCGTGACTTACACGAAGGTCCACTGAAAGAAGACCTTTCCTCAGTCAATGTGCCAGGTGAACGACTTACTTAGCAAACACAGCTATGAGAGCACCTATACCGCTCACGTTATACGAACGTAGTGGTGGCTTTGTAGGTTGGAGAGGGTTAGAGGGAAGAAGTAGCGAATATCCTTTAAGGCAGGCACTGGCTTAAATAGATCTGCAAACAAAATCCATGTTCGGAAAGTTTTAAATGCGCTGAGTTTATTTTAATGAGCGCCTGTGGCTAAATCAAAACATCTAAAGCAGAGAAATCTTCCCCGAAAATAACATAACCTAGTGAATAAACTTTCCAGGTAATAATAAAGGAAGCTTTGGTAAGTAAGCACAAGGGCTCAAAACTAGCGCTCGAGACTGGGATCCTGTTCAGCAGAAACCACACAGAACTGCGCAACACCTCACTCATGACAGGGCTTAGAAAGCATAGCGAGAGAG